>DASRQW010000371.1 GCA_035696245.1 Longimicrobiaceae bacterium
GCAGCGGCTGGGAGATGCGGAGCTGCGCACGCTCTCCACCCGTCTCCTCGCCGCCGCGCCCGACCCGCGCCTGCTGGAGACCATCCGCGCCGACCTCGCTGCCCAGGACGCCGCCGACCCGCAGCGCCTGGCCGCCCGCGCCGCCGCCCTCGTTCTCGGCTCCCCCGGCTTCCAACGACGATAGCAGTCGACGGAATCAGCGAATCGAGCACGAAAGCCAAATGTCACATCGAATTCTCCCCTCCCCCAGGCAGTTTTGGGGGAGGGGCCGGGGGAGGGGGCCCCTCTCGCCCACACCCCATCCACCGAAGCGCAGCAAGCACCACGCACTCTGGAGGTACTCGCATGGACCCCATCAACCGGCGCGTCTTCGTGAAGAGCGGCGCCATGGCGCTCCTGGCCATGGGCCTGCCGCCCGCGTTCGTCACCCGTTCGCTGCTCGCCGACACGCGCGCGGCGGCACGGAAGAAGACGCTGATCTGCATCTTCCAGCGCGGCGCGGTGGACGGGCTGAGCATGGTGGTGCCCTTCGGCGAGGCGGCGTACTACCGCGGCCGCCGCTCCATCGCCATCGCCGACCCGTCGCGCCGGAGCGACCGGGGCGCGCTGGACCTGGACGGCTTCTTCGGCATGCACCCCTCGCTGAAGCCGCTGCACGAGCTGTACGGGCGGAAGGAGCTCGCCATCGTGCACGCGGCGGGGTCCCCCAGCGCCACGCGCTCGCACTTCGAAGCGCAGGACGTGATGGAGACCGCCAGCCCGGACGGCCACGCGCGCGACGGCTGGCTGAACCGCGTGCTGGGGGCCACCGACTGCCACGACTGCTCCGGCCGCACGCTGGCCGACGCGCGGGCACACGCCGCCGACCACGCGGCAGGGCAGACCGGCGTGGCCTCGCTCCGCGGCGTGGCGATGGGCGCCACGCTCCCGCTCTCCCTGCGCGGCGCGGAGCCCACGCTGGCCATCGCAGACCTGGAGCGCTTCGGCGTGGCGGGCGGGCGCGACGACGCGCTCTCCGAGACCTTCGCGCGGATGTACCGCACGGGCACCGGTGACGCCGTCTCCGCCGCCGCGGGCGAGGGGATGGAAGCCGCGGCGGTGCTACGGAAGGTGGACCCGGCGCGCTACGCGTCGCGGCCGGGCGTGGAGTACCCGGCGGGCGACTTCGGGCGCTCGCTTCGGCAGATCGCACAGCTGGTGAAGGCCGAAGTGGGCGTGGAGGTCGCCTTCGCGGACCTGAGCGGGTGGGACACGCACGTGGCGCAGGGCGGTGCGGACGGGCAGCTGGCGAGGCGGTTGGACGAGCTTGCACGCGGCATCCGTGCGCTGCACGACGACCTGGGCGAGCGCATGGAAGACGTGGTGATCCTCACGATGAGCGAGTTCGGGCGCACCGTGGCCGAGAACGGCACCGGCGGCACCGACCACGGCCACGCCAACTGCATGATGGTGCTGGGGGGAAGCGTCGCCGGCGGCAAGGTCTACGGCGACTGGCCGGGCCTGGAGCCGGCGCAGCTCTACGAAGGCCGCGACCTGAAGGTGACCACCGACTTCCGCGACGTCTTCGCCGAGGTCACCGCGCGCCACCTGGGCGCCACCCACCTGGACCGCGTCTTCCCCGGCTACTCGCTCGACCCGTCCAAGTATCGCCGCGTGCTGAGATGACTCGCGGTCATCGCCGCATCGGGCAGCACGACTCACGTCCGGCGCGTACGGTGCGATTCATCGCATCCGATCCTCTCGTCATGGAGACGCATCGGACGAACGACAGGGATCGGGTCGTAGATGGGCAGCCGAAGTCGACCTCTGAAGATAGGGGTAGCGGCGAACGGCGAGTCGGCGGGATCACGGTAGATGTGCGGCAGTCGGGTCCTGAAATGCATCGCAGTCGGAAAGTTGCGGATGCGATAAATCGCACCCCTACATACAGATAGATGCAGAAAAGGCCCGGAACGCTCCGGGCCCTTTCTGCATCTTTCGACCGGCGATCAGGCTACTGCGTGAGGGCCTTCTCGGCGGCTTCCTTCATGGGCGGGAGGGCCTGGGCGTGCTCCTTGTACTCGGGGAGGCCGCGGGCCATCTCGGACGGGTAGAGGTCCACGAAGCGCTTGTAGAAGGTCTTCGCCACCGAGGCGTTGCCCATCGCCGCCTCGGCCTGGGCGGCGGTGAAGAGGCCGAAGAGGTGCTTGGGGTCCTTCGCCAGGATGGAGTCGGACTCGGCGCGCGCTTCCTTGCCGTCGCCCGCCACCAGCTGGAGGATGGCGAGGTGGTAGTGCCCGTCGGCGTCCAGGTCGGGCACCATGCCGTAGGCGGCGATCGCCATAGGGAGGAAGTTGCGGGCCTGCGTGGTGTCGCCGGTGGAGACGTTCTGCATCACGCGGTTGAACAGCCGGTCCGCGCGCTCCCGCGGGCTCATGCTGGAGATGTCTACCGAGCGCGCGTCGCCGGCAGGCCCGCCCTGGCCGCCCGCGAACGGGCCCTGCGGCGCCGCGGGCTGCGACGAAGAAGAGAGCGCGGCCGCCGCCGCGGGCTCCGGCTCGCGCAGCTTGGGCACCAGCAGCACGGCGATGAGCGCCACCAGCGCCGCGCCGGTGATGATCCACGGCAGCGACGACGAGCGGGCCGGCGCCACGGGCTCGGTGCCGGCGGCCACGGGGCGGCCGCACTCGTTGCAGAAGCGCGCGCCGGGCAGAAGCGGGGTACCGCAGTCGCGGCACTCGGCGTTGAGCGCCACGCCGCACTCGGCGCAGAAACGGCCCGCCGCGGCGGCGCCGCAGGACGGGCAGGGGGTGGTCTGGGTCATTCGTCCGGCTTTTCGGGAGAGCGGGGGTACGGGCGCGGCAAATCTACGCGCGGTGCGGACCTCGCTCAAGTGCGGCCGTCCATCTCCCGCCAAGCCGCGCTCCGCGTGCCCCGAAGCGGGCACGCGAAATGCTTGTTCATGCCGCCCCACCCCAAGTCCGACCCCGTACGCCGAGAAGGCGGAGGACCCCATGATTCGCGAAGCGAGTCTGCCCGCATGGACGGGCGAGATACACGAGCGCCGGACCGGCACCGAACGCCGCAGCAGGCACCTGCGGCTGGACGACGAGCAGCGGGATCCCCATGCCGAGGCGCGCGCCAAGCTGATCCTGGCCCTGGCGGCCGACCGCCTGCGCGAGCTGCGCGACGACGGCGTCACCTTCGGCTACATCGCCCGCATGTACGAGGTGCCCACAGACATGCTCCAGAAGCTGCACACCGAGCTGGTACCCACGCTCCAGCCGTAGCGCCTCCAGGGCGTTGAAGGATCCGACCAAGCGGGCAGGCCCGGCGAGCACTCGCCGGGCTTTCGCTTTTTCATCCATCTTCCGGCCGCCCCCAACCGCGCGTCCTCTTGCGCCTTCGGGGCAGAGCGATGGAGATTCGGCTTCCAGTCCACCTCGCCGGCAAGCTGACATCCCGGGCCTCCGATATGATCCCCAACGCGCGCCAGGTGTTCGACCTCGTTCCCGCGGCGCAGACCGGCCTTGCGGCGCGGGCGGTAACGGCGTGAGCGAGATTGCCGGAGACGCGAATGTCGGATCGCTGGGGAGCGGGGCGATCGTCGTCGAGACGGCGCGGCTGGTCATCCGCGAGTTCACGCCGGGCGATGCGGAGTTCATCCTGCGGCTGCTGAACGAGCCGTCGTTCGTGGCGAACATCGGCGACCGCGGGGTGCGGACGGTGGAGGATGCCGTCGCGTACCTCACCGGCGGGCCGATCAAGAGCTACGAGACGAACGGCCACGGCCTCTCTCTCGTGGCGCTGAAGGAGACGGGCGAGCCGATGGGGATGTGCGGCCTGATCCGCCGCGAGCAGTTCGCCGACGTGGATGTGGGCTACGCCTTCGTGCCGGAGTTCTGGCGCCAGGGCTTCGCGGCCGAGTCGGTGCTCGCCGTGATGGAGCACGGGCGGCGCGCGCTGGGCGTGGGGCGCATCATCGCGCTGGTGTCGCCGCACAACACCGCTTCCGCGCGGCTGCTGGAGAAGATCGGCTTCATGCTCGGTGAGCCCGTGGCGCTCCAGCCGAGCGGAACAGAGGTGCTGGTGTACGCGTCGGAGCCCGCTCCCTCCGCGGCTGCCGGCGACGCTTCGGCGCCGGACAACCCTTCCGGCCGAAGCGGCGTCTGAGGTAGGCGCGGCGGGGCGCCCTCTCGCACGGGCCGCACGCCCGCACACGTGCCCGGCCTCACCGGGCGCGCATCGATCCCACACACCCGACAAATCAAGATGAAGAAGCTGCTTCTCGCGCTTGCGCTGGGGCTTTCCACGGCCGCGTCCGCGCATGCCCAGGCGGCGAACTATGCCGGCGCGTGGACGCTGGACATGGCGCGCAGCCACGGCCTGCCGCCCTACTACTCGCAGGTGAAGAGCCATCGCCTGGACATCACACAGGACGCCGCGCACCTGGACGTGGGCGTGCAGGTGGACATCCTGGGCCACACCGATTCGCTGAGCTTCGTCTACAACCTGGACGGCAGCGAGACCGACACGCAAACCAGCATCCGCATGCAGAACGGGCCGGTGCCGGTGCCCACCAAGCTGAAGGCGGCGGTCACCGACGGCGGCATGCACATCACCATCGCCCGCACCATCCCCATGGGCGACCACCCGTTCACCGGCGTCACCACCGAGGACTGGAGCCTCAGCGCCGACGGTCGCACCCTCACCGTCCACCGCGTGGACGACTCCCCCCGCGGCCAGATGGTCGCCGACATGGTCTTCTCGAAGGATTGAACGTAAGCCGAGCTACTGCTTGCGGTTGTAGGGGTGCGATTCATCGCATCCGCAGACTTTCTGCAGCGCGAACGCTCAACAAACGCCGCGCATCTCCGGATGAGGCAACTGAGAAGCGGCAGCCCGGAGCATATCTCCGGATTGCCGCTTCTGCACATCTACCGGCTGACAAACGTCGATCCCGCGATGCACGCTTACTCCAGGCGCATCGCTTCGTAGGCGGCGAGGCAGGCGGCGGAGAGGGAGATCGCACCCGCATAGCCGCCCAGCACGTCCGACGCCCAGTGCTTCTCCTCCAGCATCCGCGCGCCGGCGAGCACGAGCGGCACCGTGAGCGCGACGGGAAACGTGATCTCGGGCCGGGCGAGGCGTTCACGCGCCAGCACGTACGCCGTGACGAGCGACAGCGCGGCCGGGCCGAACGCGTGGCCGCTCGGGAAGACGGGCCGGTCGGGCGGATGGCTGGGCGGCGGCGGCGGCTGGGGAAGCCAGCGGTCGAACGCGGAGTTGAGCCCCCGGGCCGCCACGGCGGACAGCAGCATCGCCCCGGCCCCGGTGCCGCGCGAGCGGAGCGTCGCCGCGTCCTGCTCACCCGGCGCCGCGAGCAGGCCGGCGGAGGCGCAGATGGCGGCGGGAATGTACATCCGCTTCTTGCCCGCGGGCGCGATGGTGGATGCGGCCTGTCGCACGGGATGCTCCTCCGGCACCGCGGTCGCCTCGTGCACGGCCTCGTCGGCTTCGGCGGTGTCGCGGCTGCGCACCGCGACGGCGAGACGGGCGAAGCACGCGCCCGCCGCCACGGCGATGGCGGCCAGTGCGACCACCCGCCGCCGGGCATCGTCGCGCTCGGCTTGTTCGTCGGTCGATTCGGTTCTGGTCATGCCGGCCCCGGAAGCCAGTTCCGTACCGGCGCCGTATCTGACGGACACAGGCGTTTGTCCCGCCGGGGGCGCCTGCTCATCTCCGGTCCAGAACCGAGCATCCGCTAGTGTACGTCGTCGGGCGGCAAAAAAGAGAACGGGAGCCGGCACTGCACGCGCGCGGCTCCCGCTTCAGTACATCCCCCGTCATACCACGCCGTTAGATGCCGGCGATCTCCTCCAGGCGCTTGACGACCTTCGCCCGGAAGCCCTCGTCGCGCAGGATGACGAGGATGGTGTCGTCGCCGGCGATGGTGCCCACGATCTCCGGCCACTCCTCCCAGTCGATGCCCACCGCGATGGGCTGCGCGCCGCCCACGAGCGTCTTCACCACCAGCAGGTTCCCCACGCCGTCCGCGCCCAGATACAGCGCGGGCAGCAGGCGGGCGAGCGTGGGCGTGGGGTCCACCACGTCGGCCGGCAGGGTGTAGAGCGCGCCGCCGTGCTCGTCGGGCACCTTCACCAGCCCCAGCTCGCGGATGTCGCGCGAGAGCGTGGCCTGCGCCACCTCGATGCCGCGCGCGTTCAGCAGCTCGCGCAGCACCTCCTGCGAGGAGACGCGCTGCCCGCGCACCAGGTCCAGGATCGCCGCGTGTCGCTGGGGCTTCAAGAAGTGCTTTCGGCAGATGGAACGCGGACGGCCGCTTCGCACGGTCCGCCGGAGACGAACGGATTGTAGATGCGCAGATGCGCACGGCGCAAGCGAATCGTCCGGAGCGCGTGCGGCCCGGCGCGTTGCGGCTGATGCGCGGCGCACGATGCGGATGGGCGGACGGGTGCGCGCTACCTGTTCGGCGCGGCGGCTCGGTTTCGGGGGAAGCCGACGCATCGGCGCGCCGTCTCATCTGCGGCGGTGCGATTGTCGCGGAGGCGTCCGGCCGGTAGTCTTCACTTCGACGCGCAACCGACCTTCCACTACGAGGGACGATGATCAGCTACGAGGTACGGTTCAACGGCAGCATGGACGATCTCTCCGACGAGGCGCAGGCCGCCATCGCCCGCGTGCTGGAAGCGGAGATCGAGACGGACAACGACGATGACGACGACGCGCTGTGGCTGGTGACCACCGAGAAGGACCTCACCCCGCAGCTTATGAACTCCGCCCTCGCCAAAGCCGGCGTCCGCGACCGCAAGACCATCGGCATCGAGGAGCTGTAGGCGTGGTTCTGCTCGGCTGTCCGTGGTTACGAGCGCCGCGGAGTCGCAGGGCAGAAGGCTGATAAAGTATCGTTTGGCAGACACTTGTGTGTGGTGGTCGCGGCCGCGAATGGATTGACAATCCGTCTTTTGCTGCTGATAATTTCTTAAGTGAGATGTTCGTTGGATGAATTTGTTGACGAGGCCATACACTGAGACAAAGAGACGAGCGGATGCCACACGGCAAGATGTCCTCGGGAACGGCCAAGAAAACCTCGGCGCCGATCCGACCAGCCGGCAGCGCGCGCCGTGTGAAGAAGCAGGGCGACTGGAACTGGTTCGACCATCCAGAGATGCAAGCGCGTATCGCCGAGTCCGAGACGGACATTTGCGAGGGTCGGACCAAGAAGTTCGATTCGCCCGCGGATGCACTGGCGTATCTCAACGGTTGCCTGTAGCCGCTGGTGCGCCAATCCGCACCGGCCTTCCTCACGCTCGAAGTCACACCCCGCTACGAGAAGGCCCTGGCAACCCTGCAGGACGCCGTTCGCAAGCAGGCCGCCGCTCGTGCACTACTGCTGTTCTCCAATCCCGCCCACCCCAGCCTCAAAACGCACGCAATCAAACCCGACAGGCACTACCACGAGGCGTACGTAAACCGTGGAGATCGAATCATCTACATCCCGCAGGGTTCACACCTGGTGTTGGTGGACATCGTGGCTCACGACGAGATCGGGCGCTACGCCAAGAAGCCAAAGCAATAACGAAGGGGGAGCCGAACCGAGGCTCCCCCTTCGTTTTGTCGTCCACCGCCCGCTACTTGCCCCAGCCGTTCATCCCCCGAAGCCGTCGGTGCCGCGGGCCTGCGCGTCGCGCTGGAAGTCGTCGCCGATGGCGGAGATGGTGATGAGGAGCGCGCTGTCTTCGGTGGCGCGGATGTCGTGCGCGTCGCCGGGGCCGAAGAAGAGCACCTCGCCCGCGCGCAACTCGTGGTCCCGGTCGCCCGCGCGGAAGCGGAGGCCGCCTTCCACCACCTGCAGCGTCATGGGGCTGTCGGCCTGGTGCGTGCCGATCTCGGTGCCCGCGGTGAGCGCGGTGAGCGTCAGGCGGAAGCGGCCGGACTTGGCCAGCGTGCGCCCGCCGCGCCCGCTGCGCTGGAACGCCTCTTCGCCGCGGATCTCGGCGATCTGCCGGCCCAGGTCGAAGGTGAGCACGGGACCCGCGAGAGGACGGTTGATGGACGACATTGGTCTGCGCTCCGGTCTGGTTTTGCGTCGGTGGGGCGCTGGCGCCCCCGGCCCCGCCCGCCCGTTGCAAGCCGGGGGCCGCTCACCCGCTCAGAACCACTGCACGAATCCCACGTACCACTTGCCCTTGCCCCCGCCGGTAGGCCGCACGTACTCGGCGCTCACCGCGTCGTCGAAGATGCTGACGCCGGTGCCGTACGAGCCCTTCCACCCGTCCGTGGGCGCCGAGCCCAGCCGCGCCAGCGCCGCGGCCGACCGGTCGGACACGTCGGACCAACCCGTCTCTCCCGCCAGCACCACAGCGGGCCGCAGCGGCGGAACGGCAAAGAAGCCGATGCGGAAGAGCGGCTCGTTGCCGTATGGGGGAAGGTGGAGCAGCAGCCGGCCGCGCGCCAGGGCCGCGCTGGACCCGCCGAACTCGCGCAGCCGGTAGCCGCGCAGCCCCTCGTCGCCCCCGAAGCGGAAGAGGTACTGCGGCGGCGTCTCGCCGAATGCCTGTCCACCGTCCGCGCGCGCCAGCACCGAGACGAAGCGCGTGTCGCGGCGGGTGGAGACCATGGCGGTGAACCGGGTGAAGCGGAAGTCCGCCAGCCCCGTCTCGCCGTGCACGCCCGCCACCAGGCTGTTCCCCAGGCCGAACGCCCCGGCGCCGCGGTTGAAGCGCAGGTCGGCCTCCACCGCGCCGTGGGTGCCCTCGTCCGCCGGGCCCACGTCCGGAAAGCGGCGAGCCTTCGCGCCGAAGATCGTGCGGTCGGTGTGCTTGGTCACCAAGTCCTGCCGCTCGAAGCGGCCGCCCAGCTTCGCCGTCCACGGGCCGCTGCGGCGCGTCGCGAACGCCTCCACGCCCTTGCTGTCGTAGAAGTCGCGCTCGTCCACGCCTGACAGCGCGGCGTTCAGCGACCGCCCGATCTCCCAGCGAAGCGCGCTGCGGAAGACCTGCGTGTCCACCAGCCGCCGGTACGCGCCGGCGGAGTACGTCCATACTGGCGCACCGGCGGCGGGCACTGGCATGGGGTGCCAGCGCGCGTCCACCTCGCCGCGCGCGGTGCCCTCGCTGAAGGCCCAGCCGGCGGTGGCGTACACGTCCCAGAAGCGCTTGGCCGCGTCGCGCGGCTGGGCTAGGGCACCGCCTCCCAGGTACAGCCCCTCCACGCGATCGTAGCGGAAAAGGTGCTCGCCGTGCTCGTACCGCAGCGCCACCTTCACCGGCCCGCCGCCCGTCTGCGGGCGCACCACCTCGCGCAGGTCGCCGAAGTCGGCGATGTCGCTGCCGCCCTCCTGCGCCCCGATCTCGCGCGGCCAGCCCGCGAACGGGTTCTCGCCGCGCGGCGCCAGGTCCAGCACCAGCCGCGAGCGGCCGGGCGCCTCTGGCTGCCAACCTGTATTGACCTGGAAGCCGGAGAGTGTGGTGACCAGCCGGATCGCCGCCGCCCCGCCGAAGAGGGGAGAGGTGATCTGGATCTCGCGGCGCTGGCGGTACGGCAGCCAGTAGCGGCCCGCCACCAGCCCGCTCTCCAGGTCGAAGAACACGCCCGTCTCCGCCAGCGAGAAGCCCCCGCCGCGCTGCACGAAGCCGAAGCGCGCGCGGGCCACCGCGGCGCGGTCCACGTCCACGTAGAAGGTGCCCACGACCAGCTGCTCGCGGCCCACCACGGCTCCCGCGCGCCTGGAGACCGTGACCGGGATCAGCGTGGTCGCGCCTTCACTGGTGCGGATCCGGACCGTATCGCCCGCGGCGTAGCGGTAGAACTGCTCGCCCCGCGCGGAGAAGGGGTGGATGGCGCGCGAGACGCGGGTGCCCTGCGAGGCGGTGGGGGCGAGCTGGAAGACGTCGATGGTGTTGCCGTACAGGTGCGGGATCACCCACGGGCTCTCCAGCATGGTCCCGATGGTGTACGGCGTGGGCGCCAGCATGCGCACCCGGTGGCCGCGCACGCGCTGCAGCACCGCGCCGCCGCGCTCCCACCGCACCTCGCCCGCGAACTCGTCGATGGTCACCGGCTGCTCGCCGCCCGGCGCCGAGTCCGGCCGCACGGAGAGATACGCGGCGCTCTTCATGGTCGCGTGGTAGTCCCGCAGCTCCGGGGGCACGCCGCTGCCCGCCGCGATCACGCGGTCCACCAGCGCCGCGGTGGCCGGGCTGTCGAACACGCCCGCGGTGTCGCGCGGCGGCGGCGGCCCGCCGATCACGAGCTGGGCGGCGGCGGGCGCGGCGATGCTCACGGCCAGGAGCAGCACTGCGGGCAGGGTTGGGCGCAGCGTTCTCAAGGGTTCCGGCGTGTGGTGGGCGTCATCGCGCGCGAGCGCCGGGGTCGGCGGGCGCACGTCGTCAGGAGGCGCGGATGGGCAAGCCGCGCGCCATCCACGCTCAGAGCCCCGCTTCCTTCCGTGCGCGGACGCCCGCGTCGGGGCGGTTGGTGATGACCACGCGCACCCCTGCGCGCAGAAGCCCGGCGATGCGAGCGGGGTCGTCCACCGTCCACACCACCGCGTCCAGCCCGCGCCGCGCCAGCTCGGCGAGGTTCGCTTCCGTCGCGAGGGGATGGTGCAGGCAGACGGCGCCAGCACCCACCTCGTCCGCCAGGTCGAGCACGGCCGCGTCCCACGTCTCCGTCAGCACGCCGCGCGCGACCTGGGGCGCCGAGCGTGCCGCCTCGCGGATCGCGGCGGGCAGGAATGACGAGACGAGCGTCCGCTCCAGCACGTCGGCTTCTTCCAGCACGCCGAGCGCCGCCTCCGCCACGCCCTCGGCCTTCAGCTCCACGTTGAGCCACGCGCCCGCATCCGCCGCCCAGCGCGCCACGTCCCACAGGCTGCGCAGCGGCTCGCCCGGCCCGGCATGAAGCCGCGAAAGCTCGGCCCACGTGTGCGACGACACGGCGCCGCGCCCGTTCGTCGTCCGCTCCAGAGTGGGATCGTGGATGACCACCGGCACCCCGTCGGCAGACACCTGGACGTCCAGCTCCACGCCGTCCGCGCCCTGCTCCACCGCGCGCCGGAATGCCCCCAGCGTGTTCTCCGCCAACTCCGCCGCCGCGCCGCGATGGCCAAGGATGAGAGGACGGTCGGAAAGTTCGAGCATGGGCGTTCCAGGTTTGTGGTTGAGGGTGCGGGACGAGCGAGATAGGATGGAGACGAACGACGACGGACCGCCAGTTGCGATTCTGCCCCCCCCGTGACAAATCATTGTAGGGGTGCGATTTATCGCATCCGAAGACCTTCGCCTGAAGGGATCTACCGAGACGTCGATCTGCCCAACATCTCCGCCGATGCCATGAAACAGGGCGGCCAGTCTATCCCCATCTCATGCCCGGTGCCGCAGGGATGCGTCTACGCGTTTCGGTCGAGCCCAAATCGCTGGACGGTCTGGCGCGGATGCGATAAATCGCACCCCTACAATGATTTGTCACGGGGGGGGC
>DASRQW010000372.1 GCA_035696245.1 Longimicrobiaceae bacterium
GTCGTGATGCTGCTCGCAAACGTGGCGGGGTTCGCCATCATCAGTACCTCGGCGCCTGGCTATGGAACCGTCCATCTCTGGGGCATGACGTGCCTGGCCACGGGAGCGCTCGTCGGCTTCCTGTTCGCGGTGCCCAGGGTGAGCATGGACGCGGCGAAGACGGTCACCCATCGCCCCAACTCCAACATAGAGGTCGTCTCGGACTGGCTCACCAAGATCATCGTGGGCGTGGGACTGATCGAGTTCAGGGATCTTGGCGCGTTTCTCAACGGCCTCGCCGAAGACCTGGCCCAGTCGCTCGCGCCCGCCCGGAGCATGGCATTCGCCCAGGCGCTGATCGTCTACTTCTTCGTCGCGGGGATGATCCAGGGCTATCTCCTGACGCGCATGTATCTCAGCCGACAGTTCGAAATGGAAGAGTCGCGCCTGTTGATCGTGGAATCCGGCACCACTCCGTCCGCTCCCTCACCGTGAGCCGTGATGGGCAATGTCAG
Source organism: Longimicrobiaceae bacterium (assembly GCA_035696245.1). Taxonomy (NCBI): domain Bacteria; kingdom Pseudomonadati; phylum Gemmatimonadota; class Longimicrobiia; order Longimicrobiales; family Longimicrobiaceae; species Longimicrobiaceae bacterium. The sequence goes on from DASRQW010000372.1 coordinate 495, forward strand.
AGAGGCCCGCAGTCGTGACCTCGTAGGTCCACGTACGAAACTCGCCTCGGCGCGGGAACGTACGGCGAGCACGTTCCGGGAGAGGCCCGGTGCACGTCACTCTTTGCCCACAGACCGAGATGCCGGACAGCAGCCAATTTCGTGGATTCGCCGGGCTCGCCCTTCTATTCGCCGCGGCGACGGTGTTCCGCTATTACGTGGAGACGAAGCACGTGATCGCCGGAGTGCTGCAGACGGATCCCGCCACGACGGCGGCCCTGACGATGCTGCTGCTTCTCGGCCTCGCGTCCGCCGCGTACTTCCTGCTTCGAACGGGGCTTCGTCCCGCGATGAGCCGCCGGACGGGCTGATCCGGCGGCACCCGCTCGCGCTGTGGGCGCGCCCTGCGGTTCTGAACTTGCGAAGCCGGATCGCGGCTTCGGGCACTTGCCCGGGGCCGCGTTTCTCGTCTCCGAACCCCGCATCTGCCCATGCGCCTGAAGCCGATCCCGAACGGAACCGAGGTGGAGCTGGACGACGAGGCGGCGGCGCCCCCGCACGGCGCGCCGGAGGGGAAGAAGCTGAAGGAGGAGACGGATGCGCTTCTGGAGCGTCTTGCGGACCTCTCGACCGCGCTGCGGGCGGAGCGGACGCGGGCGCTGCTGGTGGTGCTCCAGGCGCGCGACGCGGGCGGCAAGGACGGGACGATCCGCCGCGTGTTCGGCGCCGTGAGCCCGCAGTACCTGGAGGTGCGCAGCTTCGCCGCACCCACACGCGACGAGCTCGCGCACGACTTCCTGTGGCGCGTGCACCGCGTGGTGCCGCAGCTGGGCATGGTGGGTGTCTTCAACCGCTCGCACTACGAAGACGTGCTGGCCGCGCGCGTCCACCACCTGGTCCCGAAGGAAGTCTGGCAAAAACGCTACGGCCACATCGAAGCCTTCGAGCGGCTGCTCTCCGACAGCGGCATCACCATCGTCAAGCTCTTCCTCCACGTCTCGCGCGCCGAGCAGAAGAAGCGCTTCCTGGAACGCCTCCAGAAGCGCAGGAAGGGCTGGAAGTTCCAGGAGGGCGACCTGGACGACCGCCGCCTGTGGGACGAGTACACGCACGCCTATCGCGACGCCATCGCCAAAACGAGCACGGACTCCGCCCCCTGGTACGTCGTGCCGGCGGACGACAAGCCCACGCGCGACCTCCTGGTCGCACGCATCGTCGTGGACGCGCTGGAGCGCATGGACCCGCAGTTCCCGCAGCTGGACCCCAAGCTCGTCCAGCTCGCCGATACCATCGACTGACCCGGCCGTCACTCCCGAGTGTGCCGCGGGCCCGCCGCCCTCGTCGGACGAGCATTGACACATCAGCGGAAGTTGATACATTAGCGTCATGGCAACACACACCGCTCCCGACGCCGCCCAGGTGGCCCGCTGGTTCCACGCGCTCTCGGACGAGACGCGCGTGCGGATCGTGCGGATGCTGGCGGGCGGCGAACGGTGCGTGTGCGACCTGACGGGCGCGCTCGACGCGGCGCAGTCCCGCCTCTCCTTCCATCTCAAAACCCTGAAGACAGCCGGGCTGGTGACCGACCGCAAGGAGGGCCGCTGGGTGTACTACTCCCTCAACCCCGACGCGTTGGACGCCATCTCCGCCTTCGCGGCCGAGGTGAAGCCCGCCGAGGGGTGGCAGGGCGGTGGGGGGTGCTGCTGATCGCACCCGTTTTTTTGCCGGAAAGCATCAACAAATGTTGTTCGATACACTCACCACGAGGAGGAACCGATGAGCGACACGAGCATTCGGGACACTGTGCGGGAGAAGTACGGGCAGGCGGCGCTGCGCGTGGTGGCCGGCGGGCGGAACGGGTGCTGCGGTGGGGGCGCGGCGCTGGACGGCGGCTGCGACCCCATCACCGCGGACCTGTACGACGCGTCGCAGACGGCGTTGCTGCCCGAAGCGGCGGTGCTGGCGTCCCTGGGCTGCGGCAACCCCACCGCGCTCGCCGAGCTGCACGAGGGCGAGACGGTGCTGGACCTGGGCTCCGGCGGTGGGATCGACGTGCTGCTCTCCGCGCGCCGGGTGGGGCCCACTGGCCGCGCCTACGGTCTGGACATGACGGACGAGATGCTGGAGCTGGCGCGCGCCAACCAGCGCGAGGCGGGCGTGGAGAACGCCTGGTTCCTCAAGGGCGAGATCGAGAACGTGCCGCTGCCGGACGCGTCGGTGGACGTGGTCATCTCCAACTGCGTCATCAACTTGTCGGCAGACAAGCGGCGGGTGCTGGCGGAGGCGTTCCGCGTGCTCAAGCCCGGCGGCCGCTTCGCCGTCTCGGACGTGGTGGTGCGCGGCGAGGTGCCGGAGGAGGTGAAGCGCAGCATGGAGCTGTGGGTGGGCTGCGTGGCGGGCGCGCTGGAGGAGCAGGAGTTCCTCGGCCTCCTGCGCGACGTCGGCTTCGGCGAGCCCAGCATCGAGCCGACGCGCGTGTACCGGCTGGAGGATGCGCGCACCTTCCTGGAAGGCGCCGGCCTGGACGCGGACGCCATCGGTCCGGAGATCGAGGGCCGCTTCATGGGCGCCTTCGTCCGCGCCACCAAACCGCTCGCCGCCGCTCCGTCCGCCGCCGCCGTGCCGGACGATGCCGCCGCAACTTCGTGCTGCTCGACTACCTGCTGCTCGTGAGCGTGACCGCAGGCGCAGCATACAAGGCATGTTCGTAAGATGCGGCAGCGGTTGAGCCCGGGAACCGGGTCGCGGCAGTCAACGCGCGGCCGCCGAACGCCTCCCTCGATGCGCGGCGGGGGATGAACGTACCTCCGTGAAGGCCCGACCATCGGCCGAACGGCGGAGATGCAGCGCGGGGCCGCGGCGATGATGCCGCCGCCCCGCGCTTCGCATCTACCGAAGCCTTACGCTCCCGGCGGAGGCGCGGTGCGGAAGCTCTGGAGGGCGGCGCGCTCGGCGGTCGCGGTGAGACTACGCAGCGTCTTCATCGCCTCGGCGGCGGCTTCGTCGCCCGCGCCGGTCCGGATGGCGCGCTCCAGCTCCTCCCGCAGGAGGTCGCCTTCCACCACCACCTGCTCCTCGGTCCACCCGATGGCGCGGCGCTGCCGGCCGTGACGGTGCGCGATCACGTGCTGGATCTCGGTTCCGTCGTCCAGCAGCCGCGAATCCGGGCCCTCGGTGGCGATGACGTGCACGCACTGCCCCAGCTCGGTGATGAGCGTGACGTAGTGGTCCTCCAGGTGCGTGCGGTCCAGCTCGCGGGCGCCGGGCAGCCGCGGCTCGGCGCGCATGCGGTCGCCGAAAGCCGCGACCAGCAGGTCCACGTTCCCGATGAGCACCTCCGCAGCCGCCAGCAGCAGCGCCGCCTGGGGCCGCGAAGCAACGTCATCCACCGTGCCGGCGGACGTGGCTTCGTCCCTCTCCCCGCCGCGCGACGCTTCGGACGGCGGCCCCGACTCCATCAGGGCCGCGAGCGCGCTGAGGCGTTCCGCCGCATGCGCGGCACGGGCCTGGAGCCGCGAGCCGAGGGCGGAGTCCCCGGCCCGCCGCGCCTCTTCCGCGAGACGCCCCGTCAGCGTGGCCTGCTCCTGCACGGCGGCAGCCGCGGCGGCGAGACGCGAATCTACCGACTGGGCCTGCCACTCCAGCAACGCGCTGCCGGACCACCTGTGCCCGAGAGGGCAGCGGAACACGCGGGCAGGCTCGCCCGCGGCCTCGGCCAGGGCGCCCGTGCACAGCGGGCATTGCACGCCTACGGGCGGGCCGCCGGTTACGGGCTCCGGCCCGATGCCGGGTTCGGTCCTCGGCGCGTCCTCTTCGCTGCTAGCGAGCTCCCGCCGTGTCCCGCCGCCCGCGCACTCGCTTACGATCAAGGCGGCGATCTCCGCCGTGGGGAGCACGTCGTCCGCAGCCGTGGCGCCCATGCCGGCGAAGGGTGCCTCGCCGGGATGCTGGACGACGCCGAGTCCGCCGCGCTCGCGGACGTGCGCGAGCCCGACCAGGCCGTCGCCGTGCGCACCGGCCAGCGCCACGGCGAGCACGCGGCCGCCGTACGCCATGGCGGCGGAGCGGAAAAGCGCGTCGGCGGCGGGGCGCACCCCGTTCTCCTCGGGCCCGCGGGAGAGGGCCACGCGTCCGCCGCGAACGAGCAGGTGATGGTCCGGCGGCGCGACGTAGATGCGGCCCGCCTCCAGCGGCTCGCCGTGCACCCCGTGCGCGGCGGGCAGAGTACCCGCGCGCGCCAGCAGCGCGGGAAGGTTCCTCGTGGTCGTCCGCGGAACGTGGACCGCCACCAGCACCGCCGCGCCCAGGTCCGCCGGAAGCGCGCGGACCACCTCCGCGAGCGCGTCCAGGCTCTCCGCCGATCCGCCGATCACCACCACGTCTCGAGTACCCATCACCTCACCATCCTATCCGACGTTCTCTACCGGCAGTCTTCCGCGCGACGTGCGTTGAACAGTGCCGAGCCGTTGCAAGGCGCGTGCGCTCCCCGCCGCAACGACCGAACGCAGGAGAGCCGGGGGATGCGCCCCCGGCTCCTCGTCCACGAATCCACCGGCCAACCCGTAGCGGCTGAGGCGAGACGGCGGGTGAGGAATTCGGCCCCACGCCATCGATCGCCTCCCTTCCGGTATGCGGTCCCCCCCGTCCCGGTTGCATTCACGGTCGAGGGTCACGGGCAGCGGAGCGGATCGCAGAATCGAGATCGGCCCAGAGGTCGCCGGCATCCTCGATCCCGACGCTGAGCCGCAGGAGGGAAGGTGGAAGGTGTCCCTGTCCGGGGATCGCAGCTCGCCGCTCCATCGTGGATTCCACCGCGCCAAGGCTGGTCGCATGATGGATGAGACGCACGCTTCGGCAGACCTGGTCGGCGAAGTCGGCCCCGCCGTCCACGTCGAACGAGATGATCGTTCCGAATCCCTTGAGCACACGCTTGGCGACCGCGTGCGTGGGGTGTGACGGCAGGCCGGGGTACCGGACACGGGAGACCAGCGGGTGCGCCTCCAGCCGCTCCGCGAGCACCATGGCGGTCCGCTGTGCCCGCTCGAGCCGAATCGCGAGCGTTCTCGCGCCGCGCACGGCGAGATACGCCTCGAGCGTTCCCGGTGTCGCGCCGCTGAGCTCGCGAGTCTTCCGGAGTGCGTGCCACAGCGCATCGTCCCGCGTCGTGGCTACGCCCGCCAGCAGGTCGGAGTGGCCACCGATGAACTTGGTGGCCGACTGCAGCGACACCGTGGCGCCCAGCTCCAGCGGCTGCTGATTCAGAGGCGTAGCGAACGTGTTGTCTACCGCCACGATCGCTCCGGGCTTGCGTGGCGCCGCGCAGACGGCCTCCAGGTCGGCGACGGTGAGCAGCGGGTTGGACGGCGATTCGAGCCAGACCAGGTCGGCGGCGCCGCAGGCGCGAATCCACGCGGCCGTGTCGTCCAACGCCACGCGCCGCACCGACCAGCGCCCTCGTTCGGCGCCCGCGGCTGCCAGGCCCGCGACGCCTTGGTAGCAGTCGTCGGGGAGCGCCACCACGGCGCCCGCCGGAAGCTGGTCGAACACCGCGGCGATGGCTGCCATGCCCGAGGCGAACGCCACCGCCTTGCCGGCCTCCAGCCCGCCCACGAGCGCTTCGAGCGCCTCCCAGGTGGGAGTGCCGTCATCGCGCGAGTAGTCGCGCCCGGCGCCGATGATGAAGTTGGACGCGGGGACCGGCGGGACGTTCAGCGGGGCGCCGGGCTCGGACGGCCGCCCTGCCGAGACGAGC
>DASRQW010000373.1 GCA_035696245.1 Longimicrobiaceae bacterium
TCGTCCGACGTCAAATTGTCAGCAGATACGCCGGCTTCCCGCGGAAAGACGATTACCGGTTTGCAGGGTTACGCCAGAGAGAGGTGAAGAGGTGCGGTGTTTCGAGAGGGCCGATCCGTACCAGCCGGCTTACCGTCCGGCTTTACTGGCGAGACCCTTCTGGACGGCCGCCAACAGATCCACCCGCCCCGCACCCATCTGGTCGTTGCGGCCGTTGGGGAACTCCTGCGGGCGCGGCTTGTAGGCCGTGCTGCACAGGATGTCGCGAACCTGGCCGGCGGTCAGCTCCGGGTTGGCGCTGAGCACCAGCGCCGCCGCGCCCGCCACGATCGCCGCCGACGACGAGGTGCCGTCGAAGTTCCTCACGTAGTTGCCGGGCGTCGCGACTGCCCTGGCGGCGCCCAGCGCACCTGAGATGTCGGTGGTGACCTGCCGCTGGCCCGGCGCGGCGATGTCCACCTCCTCGCCCCACGCCGAGATCCAGCCCGACTTGTCCGCGTTCAGCCCTACCGGCTCGTCGGCATCGTTCGTCGCCGCCGCCGCGATCACGTCCGGGAGCCTGGCCGGGAACTTGACTCCTTTGTCGGACGGGCCGAGGTTGCCCGCGCCGGCCACGATCACGCACCCCTTCCCGTTGCGCCCCTGTCCGGCAGCGCGCCGGATGGCGTTCTCGACTGCCGGGTGCGGGTGCTCCAGGTACAGCGAGAGGCTGATCACGTCGGCCCCGTTGGCCACGGCCCAGTCGATCCCGCGGGCCACCGCAGCCGGGGCGATGTTCCACATCGGCTCGGTCCCCGCCGTGTGCATCACCCGGGCGGAGAGGATCGAGCATCCCCCGCCGAAGCCGCGGATTCCCTCGCTGTTGAAGGGGATGGCCGCGGCCAGGCCGGCGCACGCGGTGCCGTGGTAGTCCGCGTCCTGCGGGTTGTCGTGGGGCGGGTTGTCCACCATGTCCGCGAACCCGACGATGCGCCCCGCAAGGTCCGGGTGCGTGCGGTCCACACCGGAGTCGATCACCGCGATCCGGATGGCGGGGCTGCCGGCCCCGCCCACCGCCTTCAACGCGTCGTCGGCCCTGGTCCGCACCCGGGCCCACTGCGAGCTGGCCAGGGGATCGGACGAGTCCGGCGGCGCGTCGGGCTGGGAAGCACCCGGCTCGCGAACGGGGCGGTACTCCACCAGGTCGGGCGCGGCGTAGAGCACGCCCGGCTGCGCCGCGATCGCCCGGGCCTGGGCGACCGGATCCTCGTGCTCCGCCAGGCGCACCACGTAGTCCGTGCCGAACTGCCAGACGACCTCCCAGCCGCGACGCTCGAACATGGAGACGGGGCCGCGGGCGCTCCGCTCCATGCCCACCACGATCCGGTCCGTCGCGACCAGGCTGGTGGTGCCTGCGCGGTAGACGGGCACGGCCCGGACCACGGCGGGGTGATCCCGCAGCTCCCGCAGCGCATACTCGGTCGCGTTTTCGGTGACGCCCGCCTCGGGGCTCAGCTCGAACACGGTGTACTTCTCGCCGGGGATTTCGTAGCGGGGGGCCTGCGGGCCCGCGAGCGCGTCCATGCCAGCGACGTCGCGGCGCACGGCGTGTGGAGCCGGCTCGCGGAACCGCACGGCGACCCGTGTGCGGTCCAGTTCCGCGCCCGTGTCGTTTCCGTGGAAGATGAACTCCATCAGTTCCTCCGATCCTTGTTAGGAGTGCGCTGCTCGTGCCTGGCCCGCCCGCGCAGGCGGGCCGGGCGGTGGATTCACGGGGTCTGGAGAACGGCGAAGCCCGTCCCGCACTTGTACGAGGCGCCTATTGCGCCGCCGTTCCCGGCTTGGCCCTTCCACTTGGGGAGTGGGAGAGCGGCCGGCGGGTCGGCGAGGGCGGCGTAGAGGATGAGGAAGTGCGCCATGACCGTGTCCGGCGGGGGGGGCGGCTGCTGGGTGGGGTCGGTGGCGAACAGCTCCTCGCGAAGCACGTTCACCACCCGCAGGTCGATCGTGTTGTTCAGGGGGAACAGCGGCGTCAGTGGCTGGCCTCCGCGGCCGTTCAGCCCCCCCAGCGACCAGTCCAGCCGGGGGCCGGGGACGGTGAACGTCCAGCGCACCTTGTGGGCGATGGCCACGTCGGAGCCCAGCGCGCCCAACTCCCAGGGGTGCTCCGCCACCACACCCGCGCCCGTGCCCGAGGCGAAGCTGACCCTGCTGGTCACCAGATCCAGCGGCGCGTCGGAAACCCTGAACTTCGGCACGGTCCTATCCACCGCCTGCGAGAGGTTGGGCACCGCCGGGATGGCGTGCGACAGGTCGCCGCCGAACCCGGTGAAGTCCAGCACCTTGTCCTCCAGCGCGATGCTGCTGAACGAGCCCTTGAGCAGGGGCGCCCCCTCGACGTCGTAGGCCGAGTTGTAGAAGATGCGGGGATGGTGGCGCTCCTTGGCGCAGCCGCAAGGTAGTCCGCCGGGTCCCGACGGGATCGCGTCCGGGTCCAGGTCGGGCGCCAGCAGCAGCACGTCCATCTTCGGCGTCGCCGGGTCGGAGACGAAGAGGCACAGGCCGACGAAGTCGACGTTCACGGTGATCGGGGGCATTGGGTCACCTCGCGTGGGAGCGGTGGATCAGTTGCCGGCGTAGCGGAACGCCGCCCAGCCGGCGGGGGAGCGCTCGCGCGCGTCGCGCGAGCCAATCATCCGGAGCTGTGCCCGGCGGAGCGCCGCCGCGCCGTCCGGTCGCTCGCGGTAGGCTCGGTGGAACTCCAGCATCATCGGCAGGGTGGCGCCGTCCTCCACCCTCCACAGGCTTCCGACCACGCCTGCCGCACCGGCGGCCAGGAATCCGTCCGCGAGACCTGCGAATCCCCCTGGGCGCGCCGCAGGCGACCGGAGCGTCTCACACGCGGAGAGCACGACCACGCTGCCCCACCGCAGCCGCAGTGTCTCTAGATCCTTCGCCGACAGCTCGCCCCCCATGCCGCCTTCGCCGGGGGCCAGCACCAGGCGCGAGCGTTCCGGGTGCTGATCGTCCAACACGGCGTGGCCGGCAAAGTGGATCAGGATGGCACGGGTGAAGGATGCGGTCACGTTGGCGCGCGTGGCCGAGGAGCCCGACAGAACTGTGGCGTGAGGATACGTGCGGCGGAGGAGGCGGACTTCGGCGTCCGCTCCGGGCAGCGGGTCCAAGCCGGGCTCGGCTCTCCGGTCGAAGCCGGCGCCGGAGACAAGCACCGTTTCGCCGGCCGTGATGGAGGCGAGCCTGCGGATCGCAGACAGGGAGGGCACCACCCGGAGGGGATGGTCCTGCACGAGGTACCGGTTCGTGCGCGGGTCCAGCAGCGCGGCGAAGGGCACGTCTGCGAACGCCTCGCCGGGGACCAACGTTATGGGCAGCTCCGCACCCGCCAAGGCGGTACGCACGGGGCGGATAAGCTGGTCGTAAAGGCGGTGGAGATCGGCGGTCGCGGCGTTTTCCGGACGTTCCCTGGCCTGCTCGAGCGCTGAGCGAGCGCTCCTCACGCTCCGCACCAGTGCCTCGGCGTTCACCGTCCTGCGGACCAGCCGCACGGCCGTGTCGCGAAGAGTCCAGACGAGGAGCGTGTCGCCCACGAGCGCGTACTCGACGGCGACCTCGCCGCGGGGAGTGCGCAAGTGACCGGACACGTCACGGACCGCCGCCAGGCGCGCGGGGAGAAGGGCGGTCCGCGTACGTTCCAGTCTCAGCAGGGCGCCCCAGGCGTCGCCGGCCCGCGCGTGCCGCATCATGATCCGGTCCGAGACGGCTCCGATCATCCGGAGCAGCGCCATCCTATCGACCGGGCTCACCCCCGGCCGCCGGACTGCACCTATGAGGCGCAGCACGCGGTCGAGGTCGCTCTCCGCTCCGCGAACGTCGTCCCCGGCGAGGCGGGCCTCGGCGCGGGCGGCGAGCGGCGGAAGCAGCCGCAAGTCGTTGTGCTGTGTGCCCCAGTACGTCACTGCAGAGTCCAGGAGGGCGACTGCGCCTGCCGGGTCGGCATGGCGGAGTGCGGCCACTTCGGCTTCCCAGCCGTCCGCCCGGATCCATGCCGCGGCCTGTGCCGGGAGCAGGCCCTGGCGAATCCGCCGGAGGCCGGCCAGGTCCCGGGCGGCCCGTGCCTCTTCCCCCATAGCCATGAGGAGCCGGGCGCGAGTGGAATGCGCCTCGGCGGCGTCCACGGGATCGCCGGCCAGTTCCGTGATCGCCACGTCTTCGTCCAGCACGCGTGACGCAGCCCGGAGGTATCCGTCGCCTGCGGCGGCGTCGGCGAGGGCCCAGAGGGTGCTGTGCAGCCAAGTCGACGAAGGGTGGCGCCGCAGGATGGTCAGGGCGCCATGTGCGGAGGCGTACGCCGCGGACGTGTTGCCGAGGTGGTGCTCGGCCGTGGCAGCGTATGCCTGCACCGCCGCACGGTTTTCCTCCTCGCCGGCGCGGGCCAGCAGGCGCGCGGACGCCACGTAGCCGTCCCGCGCTTCGCGGTAGCGCAGTTGGCGCAGGCGGCTGGTGGCCAGCAGCCAGCGTGTGCGACCGGCGAGCGCGGGCCACCGAACCGAGTCCGCACGGGAATCGAGCTTCCCCAGAAGCGCCTCGGCCCGCGCGGAGTTGATGCCGATCTGCGCCCCGCCATAGAAGGAGGAGGCCCAGGCTCGCAATGGCGATCCCGCCGGGGCGGCGGAGCGGACCCGCGCAAGGGTCGCGAGGCCCCGGCCGTTGAGGGAGGCGTCGTACTCGGCCCTCCCGCGGGCGAAGTCGCGATGGGCGCGTGCCAGGGAGCGCAGCTTGGCCGGGGAGGAGCCAGTCCGCCGGATCCAGCGTACCTCGTCCGCCAGGGAGGCATCACGACCATGGCTCTCCAGCGCGTACCCCAAGGCCAGTGCGAAGCGGAGGCGTGCCTCGGCGGTGGCCTCATGCCCCTTGAGCACGGCATCTCCCCATTCGTCCAAGACGTGGTCCCAACCGAGGCTTCGGGCCTCCTGAGGCATGTCGGCGGCGAACCGGTCGATCGCCGCCGAATCGCCTGGCGCCGGTGCATTCGGCACCCCTGGTGCGGCGGGTAAGGCCACCCCGGTTAGCCGGCGCCGCGCCTCCGCCGCCCAGGCGGAGGTGGCGTCGGCACGGAGATACGCACGCCAAGCCGCGGCCGCGTTCGTGTCCAGCCCCTGCCGGTCCAGTGCGAGCGCCAGGTTGTAACGGGCCTGAGG
>DASRQW010000374.1 GCA_035696245.1 Longimicrobiaceae bacterium
CTGCTCAAAGGCTTCGAGCAACGTCATGAGAACCTCCCGGTGCGAGTGTGAGCGCACTTCGCTGGACGCTCCGCACCATCGTCTCTGACTGCACTCGCAGCGTTACAGTTCTGTATCGGTAAGAGAACGAAACAGCCCTGCGCTTGCGGGGGAGGGGCCGGGGGAGGGGGCACCTCTCCGCACGCGACACCGCCCCAGCATCGCCACTGAACACCACCTGACATGCTTCACGATCACTGACTACCATAGGCATCGAGCCTTCAGCCGAATGTATGTGGATTAAGTGAAGATGCTGACATTCGGGCAAACGCGACGGGCGCCGAGGTCATCCCCGGCGCCCGTCGCTTGATTCCCACATCCAAGCGTCAGCGGCGAATGGCGCTCAGGAGCTCGTCCATGGCGATGGAGCAGCCGCGGGCTTCGGCGCCGGTGGCGCGGCCGAGGAGGCGGAAGCCGTCCGGCGAGGTGATGCCCAGGTCGGCCGTCTGGATCGCCATCACGGAGTTGAGGTTGGCGAGGTCCCAGTGGCGCAGCACGCCCACCTCTCCGTCCGGCAGCGGGCGCAGCGTCTCCGGATCGGTGGCCTGGGTGCGCACCCACGGCGGGCCCTGGTAGCGGCGCGCGCCGGGGTCCACATCCGCGCCGCCGCGGCCGGCGACGGTGTCGTAGAACTGGCTGCTCATCTCCGTCATCCCGTACTCGTTCACGCACCACGCGGGGCCGATCCCCAGCCGCTCCGCGAAGCCGGCGTACAGCTCCTCGCGCGTGACCTCGCGCGAGCGGCCCTTGAACCCGCCGGTGTCCATCACCCGCGAGCCGGCGGGCAGGCGGAAGCTCTCCCCGCGCTCGCGCAACGCGTCCAGCCAGTGCACGAAGGCGAACGCGGTGCCGGGGATGAGCACCGGCTCGCCCATCCGCTCCGCATCGCGCAGCGCCGCGGACAGGCCGCCGTGGGCGATGCCACCCTGCGGGTCCACGAACCAGCCGCCGCGCCCGCCCGCGTCCGCCATCACCTCGCCGATCATGTGCGACAGCGATGACTCCGGCATGCCATCCCGCGCGGGGACGAGGGAGACGATGCGCGGCCGTGCGCCGTCCGGCAGCAGGTGCGCGGCGAAGCCCGCCCGCAGCGCGGCGTCGTACAGATCGAGGTCGGGGAGATGGTGCACGCCGCGCCGCTCGGCCCCGGCCGTCGTCCCGCTCGTGCGGAAGGTGCGCGCCGCCGCGCCCGCGCCGCCCACGACCAGGGCCGCGGCCTTGAACGCATCCGTCGGCACCGCCGGCACCTCCATCCAGTGCGACACGGTGGAAGGCGATGCGCCGCGGCGGTCGCAGAACATGCGGTACGGCTCGTTGCCCGCGTACTGGTGTGCGAACACGGCCAGCGCCAGCGCACCGAACTCCGCGTCGCCTATCGGCGCGCCCGTGCCGCGGGAGATGCGGTCCAGCAGCGCCGCCTTCAGCCCCGCGGCCTTCGAAAGGTCTTGCACGAAATACCTGGTTCGATGTGATGTCCGGCAGAACCGCTTCGCCGCCCTCGCGACATCTTCCGAGAAGCGGATCATCCTCCCCGAAACAGCCGCGCGGCGAGCCTCGCGCCGTCGTAGCCTGGGGGGTTCACCCGCCGGAGCGTTGCCGACGCCCGCATCTCTCGAACTGCGACACGCCGCAGCCGCTGGGTTCTCCGCCGCACGAATCCACCGTCTGCGTGGCGGAAGCGGATCGGATGCGATGAATCGAGCCCCTACACGCCGCACCGCCTATGCGCATCCAGAGCGGAAGCTCCGCAGCGGGAAAGGGTTCGATGCGGGCGAGAATAGGACGAGAAGCGCCGCCCGGCAATCCGGGCGGCGCTTCGTCTGCTGCGCATCTACCGTTCACCTGCCGTTCGACAGCAGGGAAGGAGCTACTTGGTGTACTCCGCGAGCAGGTTGCCCAGGTTCTGCTGGACGGCGCGCGAGCCGGAGGTGTTGGGGCCGTTGTAGAGGAACGAGAATACCACCCGCTCCCCCCCGCGCGTCTTCACGAAGCCGGACAGGCTGCGCACGCCTTTGATGTAGCCCGTCTTGGCGTGCAGGTTCCCCTCGGCGTACGTGCCGTGGAAGAGGTTGCGCAGCGTGCCGTCCTTCTTGCCGCCCACGGGCAGCGACTCGTGGAAGCGCTCGCGCCACGGCTGCCGGTCCGCGTAGATGAGCGCGCGCGTCATGGCCAGCGCGCTCGTCCGGTTGTCTGCCGACAGGCCCGAGCCGTCGGCCTGGAACAGCTCGCCGTACGGCACGCCCGCGCGGTCGTGGTAGAAGTGGCTGGACGCCACGCCGCCCCGCTCGTAGCTGCCCTGCCCCAGGGCGCGCGCACCGGCGGCCTTCCACAGGTGCTCGGCGAAGAAGTTGTCGGACTCGTGGTTCATCACGTGGATGATGACCCACAGCGGCAGCGAGTAGTGCCGGTGCACCAGCGTGGCGCCCTTGGGCGTCACGCCGCGCCGCACGGGCCCGGCCACCGTGATCCCCTCCTCGCGCAGTGCCTGCCGCAGCGCCGCGGCACCCAGCAGCGCCGGGTCCGCCGCGCCGATGCCGTAGCGGCGGACGGCCCGCCCGCCAACGCCGCCGCGCAGGTAGATGGTGTCCTCGCCGGGCTTGCGCACGGCCACGCCGCGCCCGCCACCGCCGCGCACCACCACGGGGATCTCCGGGACCTCGGGCTCCAGCTTGTAGGCGCCGTTCTGCACCGCCACCCACAGCATGTTGCGCTGGTACGCCAGCCCGCTCACCGTGGGCGCGTAGGCGCTCACGCCGTTGCCCGTGTCCAGCGGCCAGTTGGGCCCGAACGCCAGCGAGTCGAACACCGTGGCGTCGGCGACCACCCCGCCGTCCACGCGGGTGATGCCGCGCGCCTTGAGCGCCCGCGCCATCGCCCGCGGCGAGGTCATGGGGTCCTTGTCGAACTTGGTGTAGCCGAACGCCGGGTCGCCCGATCCCTTGATGATCACGTCGCCCCGCACCGCGCCGCCCTGCACGGGTCCGCCCAGCAGCACGTCGGTGGGGAAGCGGTAGTCCGGGCCCAGCATGCTGAGCGCCCAGACGGCCGTGAAGACCTTGTTGTTCGAGGCCGGCGTACGCACCGTCTCGGCATTAACGGCGAACAGCGGCT
>DASRQW010000375.1 GCA_035696245.1 Longimicrobiaceae bacterium
CGCGAGGCCGTGCGCATGATCGCCATGCTGGGCGGCTTTCTGGGGCGCAAGGGCGATGGCGAGCCCGGAATCCAGTCGATCTGGACGGGATTCCGCCGCCTCATGGACTTCACCCTCGCCCTCCAGCTCCTGCGCGCCTCACCCGCACTTGTGGGTAATGGGTAGGGCAGTTTTGGGGGAGGGGGCCGTCTGTCCCGCCGATCGCGCATCCATCCGCGTCTGCGTACTGCCCGCGCGGGTTAGCACCGTGCTTGCAATAGCCCACGCGCGGCGGACGCCCGTCTGCCGCCGGGAGAGCGCGAACACGGAGAGCCGAGATGCTTTGGAGAGGCGGGAGCGAGACCGGGAACGTGGAGGACCGCCGCGGGATGGGAGGACGCGGCGGCTTGGTCGCGGGCGGCGGGGTAGGGGCGCTCATCCTGGGGCTGATCGCCATGTTCCTCGGCGTGGACCCCCGCAGCATGACGCAGGGCGGACCGTCCGGGCAGCCCGGCGCCGCCAGCGCGGGCGTGGACTCGCTGCCGGCCAGCGACGAGCTGGGCCACTTCGTCCGCCAGGTGCTCACCAGCACCGACCGCACGTGGGACGCCAAGTTCCAGCAGATGGGCCAGACGTACGAGCACCCCACGCTCGTGCTCTTCTCCGGCGGCACCGACTCCGGCTGCGGCTTCGCGCAGTCGGCCGTGGGGCCGTTCTACTGCCCGCGCGACCACAAGGTCTACATCGACCTCAGCTTCTACGACGATCTCAAGCAGCGGTTCAGCGCGCCGGGCGACTTCGCCGAGGCGTACGTGATCGCGCACGAGGTGGGGCACCACGTGCAGAACCTGACCGGCATCTCCGACAAGGTGAGCGCGGCCGAGCAGCGGGGCACCAAGGAGCAGGCGAACGCCCTCTCGGTGCGCCTGGAGCTCCAGGCCGACTGCTTCGCGGGCGTGTGGGCCAAGAACAACCAGGAGTTCACCCTCCAGCCGGGTGACGTGGAAGAGGGGCTGAACGCCGCCAGCGCCATCGGCGACGACCGGCTGCAGAAGGAGGCGCAGGGCTACGTGGTGCCCGAGAGCTTCACGCACGGCAGCTCCGCGCAGCGCGTGCGCTGGTTCCAGCAGGGCTACGGCTCGGGCGACATGAACCAGTGCGACACCTTCAACGCACGCGACCTGTAGCTCGCGGCGGAGCCGGCCAGCGGTCCGGCAGAGGCGCCTCCGCCCGTTCTTACGGCGGAGGCGCGGTCGTTGGCGGCGGGGCGTGCGGTGAAGCGTCTGGTGCGGGGAATGCATTGCGTGGGACGGTGCATGGGCGCCCAACCTTGCCGGAGCGCCCACGTGCGGCAATGTTGAGGGGCCCGGCGCGTATACGCGGGGCACGTGGTGCGCGGCCGGGCCGGTGGCGCACGCACGCAGGGGCGGGAAAAAGCAGACCAGGCGTGGTTCACATCGGATCGCACAGACAGCACGCAGCACCTTCAGCAGGGGAAGGGCCGTTCGAGGAGGCGGCCCGGCGCGGGCCGGACCCACACCGTCGCAGGCCGTGGCGCGCGTTCGCACCGGCCGCTGCAAGTTCATCTTCGCCAAGCCCTTGGATCCGGGGGCGGCCCCGGCCGCCCGCCAGCCCATTCATTCCAGGAAATGCAAACATGTCCCGGTCCGTTCTCCTGATCGACGACGAAGCCAGCATCCTCCGCCTGCTCGCGCGCTACTTCGAGCGGCAAGGGTGGGAGGTCTTCCAGGCCATGAGCGGCGAGGAAGGCGTGCCGCTCTTCGAGATGCAGCGGCCCGACCTGGTGCTGCTCGACCTGCAGCTCCCCGGGCTCCCGGGCCTGCACGTGCTGGAACTGCTGGTGGCCCGCGACGCCACGGTGATCATGCTCACCGGCACGGGCGACGTGCAGACCGCCGTGGAGGCCATGCAGCTGGGCGCCGAGAGCTTCCTCACCAAGCCGGTGGACCTGGCGCATCTGGGCGCCGCCGCCGAGCGCGCCGTGGAGAAGGTGGAGCTGCGCCGCGCCAACACCGTGCTGGCCCAGCGCCTCGCCGAGCGCAGCCAGGCCAGCATGCTGGGCACCTCGCCCAAGATGCAGGAGCTGGCGCGCCAGGTGGAGCTGCTGGCCGCCTCGGGCGACACCAGCGCGCTGCTGCTGGGCGAGAGCGGCACCGGCAAGAGCTGGGTGGCGCAGATGATCCACTCGCGCAGCCCGCGCGCCCGCGGCCCGCTGGTGGAGATCAACTGCGCCGGCCTCACGGCCACCTTCCTGGACTCGGAGCTGTTCGGGCACGAGAAGGGTGCGTTCACCGACGCCAAGGAGATGAAGCGCGGGATGTTCGAGGTCGCCGACAAGGGGACGATCTTCCTGGACGAGATCGGCGACCTGGCGCCCGAGCTGCAGCCCAAGCTGCTGAAGGTGCTGGAGACGCGCAGCTTCCGCCGCCTGGGCGGCACCCGCGAGATCACCACCGACGTGCGCCTGATCGCCGCCACCAATCGAGAGCTGGCCGCCGACGTGAAGGCGGGCCGCTTCCGCGAGGACCTCTTCTACCGCCTCTCCGTCTTCCCGCTGGTGATCCCGCCGCTGCGCGAGCGATCGCGCGACGACGTGCTGGAGCTCGTGCAGCGGTCCCTGGCCGAGCTGCGGCAGCGCCACCCGGGCTCGCCCGCCGAGCTGTCTGCCAAGGCGCTGGACGTGCTGGTGGCGTACTCGTGGCCCGGCAACGTGCGCGAGCTGCGCAACGCCCTGGAGCGCGCCCTGGTGCTCGCCGGCGGCGCCGACCGCATCGGGCCCGAGCACCTGCCCGCGGGCATCCGCGCGCCGGGCAACCTGCGCGCCTCGCGCGAGGACGCCACGGTGGTCTCGCTGGAAGAGATGGAGCGCCGCCACATCGAGCGCGCCCTCTTCGTCACCGGCGGCAACCGCACGGTCGCGGCCGAGAAGCTCGGCATCTCCCGCGCAACGCTCCACACCAAGATCAAGCAGTTCGGCCTCCAGGACGTCG
>DASRQW010000376.1 GCA_035696245.1 Longimicrobiaceae bacterium
TGGGCAACGGCTGCTCGGCGTGCGCCATCTCCGGCGGCGAGAGCGTGGACACGTCGATGGGCTTCACGCCGCTGGAGGGGCTGGTGATGGGCACCCGCTCCGGCGATCTCGATCCCGCGATCCTGGACTACGTCGCCGTCAAGGAGGGCCTGTCTCTGCCCGAGGTGGAATCACTGCTCAACAAGCAGTCCGGCCTGCTGGGCATCTCCGGCCTCACCAACGACATGCGCGAGCTGATGGCCGAGGCCGAGGAGCACGACGACCGGCGGGCGCGGCTGGCGATCGACATCTTCTGCTACCGCGCGCGCAAGTACGTGGGCGCGTACCTGGCCGCGCTGGGCGGTGCGGACGCGATCCTGTTCGCGGGCGGCGTGGGCGAGAACGCGCCCGCCATCCGTGCGGCCATCTGCGAGGGACTGCAATGGGCCGGCGTGCGGGTGGATGCGGGGCTGAACGCATCGCATACCGGCGGGCGCGAGGGCCGCGTGAGCGCCGGCGGCTCGTCGCCCGAGGTGTGGGTGATCCCCACCGACGAGGAGCTGCTCATCGCCCGCGACACCTACCGCGTCGTCAACGGCATCGAGACCCGCTACTGACGTCGCGAGGGCATCGGCCGGCATCGGCTGACCGGCATCTACCGAGATGAGACGATGGACCGTTCGGCGCGTTACGCTTCGCCGCCGGTGCGTTTCGCGGGAAACTTCGTTATCGTTGATGAGATGCGGGACGGGCGACCAGACCTGGAGAGGATGACGATGGCGAAGCTGTTCGCGTTCCTGGGGATGACCATCGGCGGGTGGATCGGGTGGTGGCTGGGAGAGCGCGTGGGGTTCACCACCGCGTTCATTCTCAGCATGGTGGGCACCGGCTTCGGCATGTACTGGGGCCACCGCCTCGCCCGCGAGTACTCCTAAGCGGGTCGGCGCTCCGGACTTGACGCCCGTCCGATCAGCAGCACCAAGATACCGAACCGCCGCCCAGCGTAGTCGCAGGGCGGCGGTTTCTCGTCGGCGTGCTGGGCACCCGGATCCCACCGTGGGGCGGAGAAACCCCAGACAAAGGCGACAGCCGCGTTGGTCAAGGAAGAGGCTCGCCGCCCGTCTGCGGACGGCCGCCGGGACAGGCCCTATTTCTCGACCGTCACGCCTTTCCAGAACGCCACGCGTCCGTGGATGTTCGCCGCTGCGTCTTGGGGCTCGGGATAGTACCACGCTGCGTCGCGGTTCTCCTGCCCGTCCACGACCACGTTGTAGTAGCTCGCGACGCCCTTCCACGGGCAGGTCGTGTGCGTGGAGCTGTCGGTGAGGTGCTCGCGCCGCAGCGAGTCGGCAGGGAAGTAGGCGTTGCCTTCAACGGTTTCGATGTCCTCGCTCTCGGCCAGCACCGCGCCGTTCCAGATCGCTCTCGCCATTGGCTCCTCACGTTGATTGGCTCCGCCGACTGTATACCCGTGCCCGTCTGGAAAGCTACAGGCCAGTGGGATGGTCGATGAACCGCCACTCGAGCCCGAAGCGCTGCTCCAGGTGCTGCGCCAGGGCGCGCACGCCCCACACTTCCGTGGCGTAGTGCCCGCCCAGCAGCAGGTTGATGCCACCCTCTTCCGCGTCGAAGAAGTTGTGGTGTGCGCCCTCGCCGGTGATGAACGTGTCCAGCCCTGCCTCCACCGCCGCACCCACCATGCTTCCCGCGCCACCGGTGATGACTCCCACGCGCCGCACGCGCTCCGGCCCGCCGGGCACCAGCTTCACGCGCACGCCCAGCACCTCGTCCATGCGTGCGCACAGCGCCTCACGGCGCATGTCCACCTCGCCCCACACCCCGAGCGGATGGCCCTTGTAGTCGCCAAAGCGGCCCGCCGGCTCAATCCCTAAGGCGCGAGCTAGCACCGCGTTGTTGCCCACTTCCGGGTGCACGTCCAGCGGGAGGTGCGCCGAGTAGACCGCGATGCCCGCCTGGATCAGCGCGCGCAAGCGCCGGTAGCGGCGGCCGGTTACCGGCTGGTTGCCGTCCCAGAACAGGCCGTGATGCACCAGAAGCATGTCCGCATCCATCGCCACTGCGGCGTCCACCGTCGCCTGCGCCGCATCCACCGCCACGGCGATGCGGCGGATGTCACGCCCACCGTCCACCTGCAGCCCGTTCACCGCGCCGGAGTAGTCCGGCACGTCCGCGACGCGCAGGTACTCGTCCAAGTAGGTCTGCAGCTCCTCCAGCTTCACGCCGCGCCTCGTGCGTCAGATGTGTTCCACACTTGTGGATAATGCCCGTGGATAATCAAGGTTTGTATCTGTGGAAAAGCCACAACCCCTTGCCAAATCAGAGCTTGGAGTTCACCACATCGAATGTGGATAACTGCGCCACTTGTTCACCTTCGAGATCGTCTCGGTCTTCGCTGATGACCGGTCTGCATCTCGCCTCGACCATCCAGCGAATGATGGGCGACGGCGTCGCTTGCGGCGAAAGCGCGGTCAGCGCTGGTAGTCGTCGCCGTAATGCGGCTGCTCCGCGACGGAAGCGCTGTCCGGCGTACCGGGCCCGAGGCTGCGGATGGGCGTCTCCGGAACCACCTCGCCGGCGGGGAGCATGTGCACCTGGCCGTTGAAGCGGGCGCCTTCTTCCAGAAGCAGGTGCTGCACGTTCGTGCGGATCTCGCCCTCGATGTCGCACGTCGACTGGAGTTGCATGCGCCCCTCCGTCGTCACCGTGCCGCGCACGGTGCCGCCGATCACCGCCTCCGCGGCCACCACGTCGCCCAGCACCTCGCCGTCGCGCCCGATCACCACCGATTTCGACGCGCGCAGGGTGCCGTGGATCTTCCCCTCCACGCGGACGGTGCCGTCCGTCACCACGTCGCCCACGATCTGCATACCGGGGCCGATGATGGAGATGGAGCCTTCCGTGCCCGCGTTCCGCAGCGCCGCGGACACCTTGTCGCGCGCGCCGGAGCCGCCCTGGTCGTTCGAGCCCTTCTTGAAGATCGCCATCTCTCGCTCGGTTTGAGGATACGAATCCGCCGGAGCCCCTCGCGCGGACGGCTAACCAACAACTCTCCGCCAGAACATTGAACCCCGAATCAGACGACGCTTGCCGTCAACTTCGACGATCTCGGCAGATACAACCAGCCGGCGCGCGGCGGAAGGCCATACCGCTGGTGCACTACGGCTTCGGCTTGGCAGAATCCGCGGCGGCGGAGTCGGGCGAGGCGGTGTCGCGGGCGATAGTGTCGCGGCGGACGTTCCCGCCCAACAAGGCGCGAACCTTCGCGTACTGCGCCTCCATGTCGGCCACGTTGCGCGCCAGCTCCTCCACGCGCTGCCGGTCCTTCTCCAGCACCGCGATATCTCGCTTGAGACCCGGCACGCGTGCCGCCTGCGCGGCCACCCAGAACCACGACGCCACCATCACCAGCAGCGCCACGCCCACCGCCGCCGCTACGGCCACGGCGATGCGCAGCTGCCGGTACGTGAGCTCGAAGGAGCGCGTGCCCAGGTCGTCCCCGCCGTGCGGGATCACGATGAAGCTCATCCGCCGGTCGTCGCGCGGCTTCGCCACCTACACCTCCTCCGCCGTGTGCCGGCGCGGGAGCGGATGCCCTCCCGCACGCGAAACGCCGCGGCGGGCGCCCGAGGCGTCCCGTCCGCGGCGTGTGCGGGGTGCGTTGCAATTCCCGTCCCCGCGCGGGGCGAGCCCGGCGGCCCTCTCCGTCACCGTGCTCAGGAGCGGTCGTGCTCGGCGCCGAGGATCAGCTCGAGCACCCGGTCGAAGTCGTCGGCGTTGTAGAACGGGATCTCGATGCGCCCGCTCTTCCCGCTCTTCAGGTGGATGCGCGCCTGCGTCCCCATCTTCCGCTGCAGCTCCGCTTCCAGGCTGCGCAAGTGCGGACCGTCCAGATCCGACGCGCGAGCGGGCGGCTTGGGTCCCTCGGCAGGGGCGTCGGACGCCGGCGATGCACGGCGGAGACGAACCCGCTCCTCCACGGCTCGAACCGTCAGGCCGCGGTCCACCACCTCGCGGGCGAGGTCCGCCATCACCCGCTCGTCTTCCAGGCCCAGGATCGCGCGGGCATGGCCCATCGACAGCGTGCCGTCGCTCACCATGCGCTGCACGGAAGCCGGGAGCTGGAGCAGGCGCAGCAGGTTCGCCACGGTGCTGCGCTCGCGCCCCACGCTCTCGGCCACTTCGGCCTGGGTGAAGCCGAAGTCGTCGATGAGCTGCTTGTAGCCCTGCGCCTCTTCCAACGGCGACAGCTCCGCGCGCTGAACGTTCTCGACGATGGCCAGGATGAGCATGGCCCGGTCGTCGATCTCCTTCACCACCGCCGGCACCTCTGTCCAGCCTAGCTGCCGCACTGCCCGCCAGCGCCGCTCTCCCGCCACCAGCTCCCACTCCGCGCCCTTGGGCGTGGCGTCGGTCGCGGGGCGGACTACGATGGGCTGGAGCAGCCCGTTCGCGCGGATGGAGTCCACCAGCTCCGTCAGCTGCTCCGGCGAGAACTCGCGCCGCGGCTGGAACGGGTTGGGCGCGATGGTGGCGGTGCCCAGCATGCGGATGCTTCCCTGCGGAGCCCCGTCCTCGCCGCCGGGCTCCGACACGTACTCGCCCATCAGCGCGCTCAGGCCCTTACCCAGGCGCGGCTTCTTGGTCGCCGCCATCCTATTCGCCTCCCGCGGCTGCGGCGGGCAGTGCGGGCTCAACGACGGCTGCCGCGGCGGGCGTCTCGCGCTTGCGGGTGGCGTTCCGGGCGATCACCTCGCGCGCCATCGACAGGTAGCTCTTCGCGCCCACGGAGAGAACGTCGTACAGCACGATCGGCTTCCCGAAGCTGGGCGCCTCGGCGATGCGCACGTTCCGCGGAATGGTGGTTCGGTACACCTTCGGGCCGAAGTATTCCTTCGCCTCGTCGGCCACCTGGCGGGACAGGTTGAGCCGCCCGTCGTACATGGTGAGAAGAACGCCCTCGATCTGGAGCTTGGGGTTGAGGTTCTTCTGCACGATGGTCACGGTGTTCAGCAGCTGCGACAACCCCTCCAGCGCGTAGAACTCGCACTGGATGGGGATGAGCACCGAGTCCGCCGCGGCGAGCGTGTTCAGCGTGAGCAGACCCAGCGAAGGCGGGCAGTCGATGAGGATGTACTCGTACTGGTCGCGCACCGCCTCGGTCGCGCGGCGGAGGATGCCTTCGCGCCCGCGGCGGTTCACCAGCTCGACCTCGGCGCCCACCAGGTCGCGCGTGGCCGGGGCGACGTCGAGGAAGGGGAAGTGCACCTTGGGGATGATCACCTCTTCCAGCCGGGCGTCGGCGGTCAGAACGTCGTAGACCGACTTCTCCACCTCGTCCTTGTTGATCCCGAGGCCGCTGGTCGCGTTGCCCTGGGGGTCGGTGTCGATCACCAGCGTCCGCTTCTCGGCCACGGCCAGGCAGGCGCCGAGGTTGATCGCAGTGGTGGTCTTACCGACGCCGCCCTTCTGGTTGGCGATGGCGATGATACGCGACACGCTTCTCCTCTGTTTTCCGGGGGTGCCTCGGGGAAGGATGTGCCGACGAATATACGGGAGCAGGCGTGGAGAGTCCAGCAACCGGACAGTGTTCCACGTGGAACACTGTCGGCGGATTATCAGCCGACGACATCCAACGCATTGGCACTCCGCAGCTTACGCACCTCCATCACCAGATTCTGCAAATCGCTCGGGTTGACGCCGGGCACCCGCGCCGCCTGCGCAAGCGTCGCAGGCCGGATCGCCCCAAGCTTCTGCCGTGCCTCGAACGACAGCGACAACAGATTGGGGTACGGCAAATCTTCGGGTAGAGCGAATTCTGCCTGTCTCTGGAGCGCGTCCGCCCGTTCCCGCTCACGAACGAGATAGCCTTCGTACCGGATCTCCATCTCCGCCGTTGCGAGGGCCTCCGCCGCCGCCCGAACATCGATGGATGGGACACCGCCCACGGCGGCCGCTAAACAGTCCGCCGGTACGTTCGGCCGGCGGAGGAGGACGGCAAGGCGCGTCGGCTCCTTGATCGGCGTGGAGCCGGCATCCACCAGAACAGGATTGGCCTGCTCGGGAGATGCGTTCGTCTCGTCGAGCCACGAGCCCACGCGCGCGAGCAGTTCAAGCCGCTCATCCATCACCCTCCGCTGCTCGTCCGTCAGCAGCCCGCGCTCGGCAGCGATGGGGGCGAGGCGCTGCACCGCGTTGTCCTGCCGCAACGTCAGGCGGAACTCCGCGCGCGAGGTGAAGAGGCGATAGGGCTCGTCCGTCCCGCGCGTGACGAGGTCGTCCACCAGCACTCCGATGAATGCCTGGTCGCGCTCCAGCACCAGCGGATCACGATCCAGGGCGGCGAACGCGGCGTTCGCGCCGGCAAGAATGCCCTGGCCCGCGGCTTCCTCGTACCCCGTTGTCCCGTTCACCTGCCCAGCGAGGAAGAGGCCGCCGAGCGCCTTGCTCTCCAGGGTGGGGCGCAGCTGGTGTGGCGGGTAGTAGTCGTACTCAATGGCGTAGCCGACCTTCGTCATCCGCGCCTGTTCCAGGCCGGGGATGCTGCGGAGCATGCGCAGCTGAACGTCGGCGGGCAGGGAGGTGGAGAGGCCATTCACGTACAGCTCGTGCGTCTCCAGCCCCTCCGGCTCCAGGAATACCTGGTGGCGGGCGGCATCGGGAAACTTTACGATCTTGTCTTCGATGGATGGGCAGTAGCGCGGCCCGCGGCCGGCGATCTCACCGCCATACAGCGCGGACGCCGCCAGATTCTCGCGGATGAGGTCGCGCAGCGGCTCGCCCGTCCACGTGATCCAGCAGGGGAGTTGAGGCAGAAGTGGCGCCCGCTCCCAGTGCGAAAGCCGGTATTCCGGGCTCTCACCGGGCTGCACCTCGACCTTTGAGTAGTCTACGGAGCGGCCGTCGATCCGCGGCGGAGTACCGGTCTTGAAGCGGGCGACCTCCAGGCCCAGCGCCTCCATCTGCTCGGCGAGACGGACGGACGGCGCGTCGCCCGCGCGTCCCGCAGGTACGCCCGCGGCATGCCCGACGTGGATGCGGCCGCGCAGGAAGGTGCCCGCCGTGAGGACGACCGCGCGAGCGTGGAACTCGATCCCGCTCTCCGTGCGCACGCCAGCCACGCGCGAGCCCTCCATCCGCAGAGAACCAACCATGCCCTGGAAGAAGTCCAGTCGCTCATGACGCTCCAGGAGGGCACGCGCGGCACGGGGATAGAGGCCGCGGTCGCACTGCGCGCGGGGGGCCCAAACCGCGGGGCCCTTGGAGCGGTTCAGCATGCGGAACTGGATGCGGGTGCGGTCCGTAGCGAGGCCCATGACGCCTCCCAGCGCGTCCACCTCGCGCACGACGGTGCCCTTCGCGACTCCGCCGATGGCGGGATTGCAGCTCATCTGCCCGATTGCCTCCAGGTTCGGAGTGACGAGCAGCGTGCGCGCACCGGCCCGCGCCGCGGCGGCCGAGGCCTCCACGCCGGCGTGTCCTCCACCCACCACGATCACGTCGTACGGCTGATTCATCACACAGCAACGCAAGGTTTTACGCCACCTGCCGGGCATCCCCCGACATCGGCTGGAAAGCTGTTCCACGTGGAACATCTCACAATCTATAGAGAGATACCGATATGGCACACCTGTTGCGAAACCGGCGCTTCCCAACGGATGGGCGGGGAAGACACTGAGCGAGGGAGGCCTGAATGGCGGACGACAAGAGCAGCGGCGGCTACGGCGCGACGGGCGGCTCCAGCTCCGGGGGTTCGGGGAGCGGATACTCGACGGGCGCCAGCGGATCGGGGGCCGAAGGCACGTCGGGAATGAGCGGGTCCGGGAGCAGCTCTTCGGGCTCGTCCTACGGCACCGGAAGCAGCGGATCGTCCCTCTCCGGCAGTGGGACGGGCGGCTCGTCCATGTCCGGCAGCGGCGCGAGTGGCAGCGGCTCCGGCGGCATTGGCTCCAGCGGGACCGGGTCGAGCGGCAGCGCGGGCACCGGCGGCGGCACCGGATCGAGCGGCTATGGCTCCACCGGCAGCGGCACCGGCTCGGTGGGTTCGAGCGGATCGACCGGTAGCAGCGGCACCACGGGATCGACGGGCTCGGGCTCCACCGGCAGCGGCACCGGCTCGGTGGGTTCGAGCGGATCGACCAGTAGCAGCGGCACCACGGGATCGACGGGCTCGGGCTCCACCGGCTCGACGAGCTCCGGT
>DASRQW010000377.1 GCA_035696245.1 Longimicrobiaceae bacterium
TCCGCCCGCCAGCCCCGCCGGATCCTCCTGCGTGAACTTGCCGGTTTGCGGGTCGTAGTAGCGGTTGCGGCGGTACATGAGGCCGCTGGCGTCCTGCGCGTCCTGCACCAGGCTGCCCATCCAGGCGATAGGGCCGTACACCGTCTGCCGCTTCAGCAGGCGAGAGACGCCCATGTACGCGCCGGGGAAGTCCCGCTCGATGCAGCGCACCTGCGTGGTGTCCGGCCCCTCCTCGGGGTTGGTGTTGCCGATAGTGCCGCCCTCGCCTCCGCTGCTTCCGCTTCCCGACGTGATCACTTCGTTGGACGGCATCCACACCGTTTTGCACCGTGTGGCGTACCCATCGTCGAAGGTACTCGTCTCGTACGCGCTCTTCCAGTTCGCGTGCGGCACTATCAGCACGGGATCGGGGAAGTCGTAGCTGTAGTCCATGCGGATCAGGCCGAGCGGCTGGTCCAGCCTGCCGGCATGCACGTACGCCACTCGCCCGCTGGGTGCCCACGCGGAGGTGTTCGGGCCGCCGTATGCGTGACCCTGCGCCGTGCTGTCCACCTCCGCCCGGTGCGCCAGCGCCGCGATGTTCGTGGAGTCGAGCCCCGCCTCCTTGTCCGCCTGGGTGTTCGGATAGCGCATCTCGTACAGCACCTGATCGCCGTCCCACACGGTCCGCTTCGTCGTGTTGTCGCAGCGCGGCAGGTCGCTCGGGCACGTGCCTGGAAGTGCGGTTCCCAGCGGGTAGTTGCCCTCTGGTGTCGTCGTGCGGACCAGCACACGCCGGCCCAGCGCATCGTACGCATACGTCTCCGTTAGGTCCTGAGAGCCGTGTGCCGGTGCCTGCCCGGTGCAGCTCGCCGCTGCCAGGCTGTACAGGCAATCCGCGTCGCGGCGGAAGATCGCGAGCTTGCCGTCGGCTCGGTAGCTGCTGTTCGTGGAGAGGACCTGCCGGCCCGACTGGTCCGGGGCGCCTGGCCCGGAGACGGTGTCGGCTGTTTGATGGTAGTCCCCTTTTTCGTCAACCCACCAGGCCTGCACGAACTCG
Source organism: Longimicrobiaceae bacterium (assembly GCA_035696245.1). Lineage (NCBI taxonomy): Bacteria > Pseudomonadati > Gemmatimonadota > Longimicrobiia > Longimicrobiales > Longimicrobiaceae > Longimicrobiaceae bacterium. The sequence continues at coordinate 1,040 of DASRQW010000377.1, forward strand.
GTGAAGTACGCACTATTCTGATTCGCACTGCTTCCCGCGGTGATCAGTTGAAGTCCAGCGATGGTGGTGTCGCTGACGGCATCGCCCGCGGCGTTGAAGACGCGCTTCTCGTGGCGCTGCTGGGCCACGCCGATCGTGCTGTTCGTTGGCGTGTGGGAGCCGAGATGACGGCCCGTGCCCAGCTCGTAGCTCTCGCGGATCGGGTAGCCGGCGGCATTGACCTGGCCGGGTGCAATGCCCATTCGCAGCCGGAAGGTGGTGTTGCCCAGCGCATCGAAGCCGTACTCCTCCTCGGAGTCGCTTTCCTGGGGCGTGTTGACGATGCGGTCCTGGAAGCTCCAGACGAGGTGGCCCAGTCCGTCGTAGGCCATCTGCTGGATGTCGGACATGGTGCGCGCGGTCGTCACCTTGCCGCGGCGGTCGTAGACCAGCGAGTCGTCGTAGAGGCTGCTGCGGATGCGGCGCGTCATGCGCCCGTCCGCGTCGTAGTGGTGCGTCTCCCGGATGTTGCCCGGCAGCACCAGCGTGTCGAGCTGCCCTTCCAGCGTGTACCTGAAGCGGTTGATGTGCCCCAGCGGGTCCGTCACCGAGGCCAGCGCGCCCGTGGAGTCGTCGTAGGCGTACGTCGTCTGCCACGCGGCGCTGTCCTGCGTGAGACTGCGCGGGTGGTTGAGGGCGACCTGCCGGCCTTCCAGGTCGTACACGTGGCCGATGGTGTAGTCGTGCTGGCCCTGCACGAAGCTGCCGCTGCTGCTCGCCACCCACGAGCGGTCGGTGTTCAGCGCACCCCCGGGATAGTAGCTCCGGCTGATGCGCGCGGTGGCGTTGTTCGCCGCGAGCATCCCGCCGCCGGCGTCGTACTCGAAGTGCGAGGTGTCACCCGGAATTGCCCCGTTCACGTCTGAGCGCGAGGGGACGTAGCGGTCGGTCAGCCGGTTCAGCACGTCGTACTTCATCCGGATGTGGTCGCCCAGCCGGGTGACCACCGAGTCCGCGTTGCCGGCCGCGTCGTAGAAGGTGCGCTCGATCGTGTTGTTGATGGTGTCGCCCGGCGTGTTGTCGGGCGCCATCTCGGAGACCTTCCGGCCCGCGGGATCGTAGCGCCAGCGGGTGGAGATGGTGTCGATGCCCAGGCTGTCCGGGTCGGACCAGCGGTCCGCGCGCAGCAGCAGCCCGCCGCGGTCGTAGTAGCTCTGCACGTGCAGGGTGGGATGCGCCGTGTTCTTGATCAGGCTGCCGGCGACGGTCGTGTACTGGAGCGAGGGTGCGTAGCTGTACGTGTGCGTCACCTGGTCCATCACGTCGTACACTGTGCTGTCGGTCGCGAGGTGGGTCGCGTCGATGTAGCTGCGCGTGAGGTACACGCGGCCGTAGGCGTCGCTCAGCGAGGTGGTGCGTGCGCCCAGCGGGCTCAGCGTCTCGCTCGGGTTGCCGAGAACGGCGTCGTACAGCACCTGCTCCGCGGCCTCGCCGCGCGCTCCGGCGGCCGCGCTCCGCACCCAGTCCACGCGACCTTCCGAGTCGTAGTGGTAGCGGACGCCGCGCATGCTGTCCTGCCCCACCTGCTGGAAGTCGCGGTTGCCCGCCGCGTCGTAGTGCATCTTCGTCAGCAGCCCCGTCGGCGACCTCACCTCCGTCACGAAGTCCGGCCAGCTCGTGTCGCCGTACGTGTACTTCGTCACGGCCGAGCTGTCGCTGCCGTTCGACTTGGGGCCGAACGGGTTGACCGCGGCCGTGCTGTCCACGCCGCCACGGGCGTTGTACCAGGCGCGGCTCACCATGCGCGTGCCGCCTGCGCCCAGCGCGTCCATGCGCGTGACCGCGCCCGGGAAGCGCGGATCGCCGCGCACCACCACCGCGGTCGAGTCGCCGCGGGCGTTGACGATCTTGCGCGGCGCGCCCCAGCGGTCCAGCCAGAAGCGGTTGTAGATGGTGCTGTCGGTCCGCGGGCCGCCCATCAGCGTGTACGTGTCCGTCGTCCACGCGGGCGCGCCCGGCGGCTGGTTCGCGGCGGGAGCCAGCCCGCGCGTCTCCTGCGCCTGGAAGCCGAGCACGATGTCCGAGCCCTGCCCCTGCATCTCCAGGCGCGAGTTCGCCAGCTTCCCGCCCGCGTCGTAGCCGAAGCGCGAGACGGTGCCGCGCGCATCCGTCTGCGTCGCCACTCGGCGTGGCGTGAGCGCCGCGGTGTCGAACGTCATCACCTCCGTCGTGGCGTCCGGATCGGTGAACTGCGTCAGCCGGCCCGTTCCATCCACGCTCATCGTGACGCTGCGCTGGGCCGTGCCTGCCGTCAGCGTGGCTGCGCTCAGCTTGCCTGCGTTCGCGTAGGTGAAGCCGTATTGGTAGCCGCTCACGCCGTACAGGTGGATCGTGTTCAGCCGCTTCGTGGCCGGGTCCACGTCGAAGGTGGTGCGATGTGCGAAGCGGTCCTCGCTCGCGATCTGGAAACCCGCGGAGTCGTACCAGATCTTCGCTTTGCCCGGCAGCTCGCGCGCAAAGGTGTACGGCTGGGTGGATGTGGGGACGTACTGCCGGATGGTGTCTCCGCGCGAGACCACGTCGCCGTACCACACGTACGAGGCGAAGCTGGCGGGGTTGTAGACCTGCGTGCTCCCGTCGCCGCCCACCCACAGCAGGCGGTTGTTCGAGACGGCGATCACCTGCTCGAATCCTGCCAGCCACCACCCCGCCCCGAACGCGGAGGCCGAGCGGTTGACCACCGCCATCTCACCCGATGCGCTGTAGCTCGCCACGACCGTGCTGCCCGAGTACGCGGTCACCTGCAGCGTGTACGGGTAGAGGCCGGTGGGCTGCAGGATGTCCCAGTCCCAGCCAATGGTAATGCGCCGCGACACGTTGGCGCCCCAGCCGGTCCAACTCCCGGTGTGGGATGCCTGCCCGGTAATCGCGACCGTGGCATCCACCCGGTCGGCTGCGGCGGGCAGCGTCACGTAGGCGCCCACCAGCGGGTGCGGCTGCGCGTGCTGGCTGTTGTACAGCAGCACGGGTGTGCGTGCCTTGCTGCGGATGCGCACCGAAGGCAGCGCGTGCGCCAGCCGCAGGTCACCGCACTCGTACGCACCGCCCGAGACGGCGATCGTCAGGCACATGCCGCGCATCTGCGTGGCCGACGCCTGCGCAGGCTCCAGCGACAGGCCCGGCTTGGCGCAGTCCCACACCTGCATGGGGCTGCCCGGCACCCCGCGGTCGCCGAAGCGCGCCGTGTACTCGCTGCTGTTCAGCAGCGCGTTCATCACCCCTGACCAGTCGCTGCCCACAGGTGCCGAGCTCCACTCGTTGCCCACCGGCTCGCGAGCCATCAGGTGCAGGTAGAGCTGCTTCGTCACGTCCGCGTTCGTGCGTCCGGTGATGAACCGCGTCTGGTACTCCACGGAGTAGACGGCCTGCTGGACGATGTAACGCATGCTCCGCGCGCTGTCGGGCGGAGCCTGCCAGAACGCCACCTCACCCGGCGTCGCCTCGCGCTCCAGCACCTGGCGGTACACACCCTGGACCGCCTCCACGCGCGTGGGACTGCACTGCGCGGCGGCGGTGGAGGTCCACGCGACAGGAACAATCAGTGCGATGGAGAGGGAAGCCGAGCGGACGAGCCGGAGGAAGGGCATCATGCGAAATCGTGTGATAAAGGTGGAGTTTGGTGAAGAGGGCTGCATTGCGACTGCACGCCGGGAGATGGTGTGCAGTGGGACAGACGAGCGAAAAACGAAGGCTGGCGTGCTGATGGTTTTGAGAACGTATAAGCAGGACCGTATTCGCACAACCGGAATCTTGTCCGGTTTCGAGCTGCCGCTCCCCAGCAGCCGCAAAGGCAGATTCTCGCGTAGCCGCTGGCCCAAGCCTGTGAACGGATCTGATTGCGGCCGAATCCGGCGCCGCATCCATTCCGGCTTCACAGAACCGAGCGGTGATACTCGCGGCGCCTGAATCTCCCTGGTGGATTTCGCGCCTCTCGCGACGTAGAATCCTGTGTGCACATCTTCCGTACAATTCGCCATTTCAGCCCAAGAGCATGGCCGACGACGATCTGCGCCAGCGAGCCGACCAGCGGTTCGAGAGCGCGCTGAAGGATGCCGGAGCGCGCGACCCGCGCGACTTCTACCGCGCGCAGATGGTGAAGCTGCGCGAGGCGGGTGGCGACGGATACAAGCGCGCGCTCGGCTACTTCCAGGCGAAGCTGATCCCGCGGGTGGCGGAGGAGGAGTCGGATCCGCTGGCGGAGTGGCTGGAGTACGGGCGCGTGCTGGCGGTGCTGACGGCGCCCGGCCGCACGGTGCAGCTGGATGCGAGCGGCAAGGCGAGCGACTACACTCCACCGGTGCCGCGGGATCATCTCGTTCTCCATCTCCCCGAGAAGGCGAGCCAGCCGGCCATCCTCGTCGGCCTGCCGGCGAAGCTGTCGCCCGCGCAGAAGGCGGCGTACGGGCTGCTGGTGAAGGGCGAGCAGGGCTCCTGAGCGGGCCGCGCCGCATCTCCCCCATCCCTTGCCCGAACCCCATCGCGCGCCCATTCTTCCGCTCGCCAAGTCACGAGCACGGAAGGAGAAGCGCGGTTTGCAAGCCCTGATCATCATCGGCCACGGGTCGCACCTGAACGCCGACTCCAGCGCCCCCGTATACCGGCACGCCGAGGCGATCCGGCGCACGGGGGCGTTCGACGAGGTGCGCGAGTGCTTCTGGAAGGAAGAGCCCTCCATGCGCGAGGTGTTCGACCTGGTGGAGGCCGACGAGGTGTACGTGGTCCCTCTCTTCATCTCCGAAGGCTACTTCACGCGCGAAGTCATCCCGCGCGACATGGGGCTGGACGGGCCCGCGCCGTCCACCACGCGCAAGCTGAGGAAGACCATCCACTACACGCCGCCCGTGGGCACGCATCCGCTCATGCCGGGCATGATCCTGCGGCGCGCGGAGGAGATCGCCGGGCTGAGCGACGAGCAGGCGCGCGGGGCGGGGCTGGTGATCATCGGCCACGGGACGGAGCGGAACAGCAACTCCAGCGAAGTCATCTACCGCGTGAGCCGCGAGGCGGACGCGGCGGGCGTGTTCGGGCACGTGCGCACCGGGTTCCTGGACCAGCAGCCCAAGGTGGGCGAGGTCGTGGACGAGATGGAGGAGCGGACGCTCGTGCTGGTGCCCTTCTTCGTCGCGGAGGGCTGGCACACGCAGGAGACCATCCCCGACGACCTGGGGCTGCACCGGCCGGCGGTGAGCCCGGTGACGGAGAAGGACGGGCGGACGGTGTTCTACGCGGCGCCCGTGGGCACCTTCCCCGAGGTCGCGGAGATCGTGCTCCAGCGCGCCCGCGAGGCAGGCGCGAGGGTGCCGGAGCATGTGCGCGTGGGGGAGCCAGCGTATGTCTGACACGCTGGAGATGCGCGGCATCCACGCGCTCGCGGGCGTGGCGGCGGCGCGCGAGGCGCTGGTGGCGTGGGTGGACGAGGCGGGAGATGCAGGGCGCGTCTTCGTCCAGGCGCGGCTGCTCCGGGCCGGGGACGGTAGATACGAGATCCGCCACGCGCGCGACGTGCACCGCTCGCTCGCATCGCTATCGACCGTCACCGCCGATCCGTTCGCGGCGCGCGAGATCGCGCAGACGACGAACGCGGGCGAGCACCGGCCGCTGAAGACGGCGCCCAACCTGCGGCAGGGCTGGGCGATCGTCGACTTGGACGCGCGCGGGCTGTGGACGGCGCTCGACTACCTGTACCCGGCCTGCGCGGCGCACTGGCACGCCGGCCGCGACGGCTCGCTGCGGGTCACGCACTGGCGCGAAACCGCGGCGCGGCAGAGCGGCATCTACTCGTCCGTGCGTCTGCTGGCCGACGACGTGGTGCGCAACACGGTGCGCGCCTGCTGTGCGGACGCCGTCTGCCTGCGCCGCGTGGCCTGGGAGATCGATGCCGACGCGCCGCTCGCGCTTGCGGACGAGGGTGCGGTGACGGGAGATGCCGTCGTGCCCTGCCCCGAGGCGTGCTCGATGTTCGTCTCGTTCGCGCGGAAGGTGCTGGTCGTGGAGCGCTCGCCGCGAACCGAGGTGCCGGGGCTGGGCCTGATGGCGCCCGCGGAGTTGGAGCAGGTGCGGGAGATCGTGGCGGGCGCGGCGGCGGGCACGCTCGGCTCCGCGCGCGAAGGGGAGTTCGACGAGCCGACAAACTCGCGTCGCATGCGCTACCTCGCCGCGCGCCTGGCCGATGCCGCCGCGTCGCAGGAGCAGGCCGCAGCCGAGCTTCCGTGCGAGGGCTGCCCGCGGAAGGAGCCGTGCGCCGGCTGCCCGCTCGTGTGACGGAGCCGAAGTCCGGCAGATGAAAAGCTCCCCCGTCCGGTCCTCGGGCGGGGGAGCTTTTCACCGTCGACGATCATCGCCGAACAGCTTCAGTCGCCGATCACGTCACGGCTGACATCGCTGCAACAGAGGCATTCCCTAAGCCGCAGCGGCATTCCCGCGGACGGCGGGCACGCCGTCGAGCATACCGCGGACGCTGATGTCCTCGTCCACGTCAGGCCAGTGGATTCCGTGACCCGACCCGATGAGGCGCCAGTTCGCACGCTGGACGGGTGTCGCGTCCGAGAGCCGCCACGACCATGCGAGCGGAACGCTGATCGTGCGGCCGTCCGCCAACTCTGCGGTAATGGAGTCGTCAGTGACCCGCACCGAGGTGACTCGGGGGTCAACCTTGAGAACAGTGCTCATTCCACGCCTCCCGAACTCTTGTTTCGTGCTCGCGGATAATGGCTCGTAAGCGATTCAGCTCACGAGGAGTGAAGCCGTCGTTGCTCGCCAACATGAGCGGGGCCAACCAGAACTTGCACTGCATGCGTTCTCGCTCCGCATGGACGTGCATGGGCTCGTTACAGTCGAAGCTGTAGAAGAACAGTCGGTATGGACCAGGCACTCCCTTGATCGTCGGCATACACCACGATACTGCATCGCCGACCTCTCGCGCCAGAAATGGGTCCCAGGCGAATCACCCCATCTCGTCCAGGACTTCTTCGAACTCGCCGGCCATGGTGGGGTGGCCGTTGCGGTAGGCGGCGTCGATGCCCTTCTGGTACATGTCGCGGGCGTCGTCGTCGCGGCCCAGCTCGCGGAGGGCGTGGGCCAGGCGGCCGTACGCGTTGCCCTGGTCGTCGGTGAGCTTCAGGTACTCGGTCAGCTCGGTGACCACGGCCTCCCAGCGGCCGATCTTCTCGTACTCCATCGCCAGCCCGAAGCGGGGGCGCGGGTCGCGCGGGCTGGCCTGCACCATCTTCCGCAGCGTATCGATCCTGGAGCTTTCCACCCGTCCCTCCGGTTGGCGGTCGTGAGCGTGGTCGCGCGGCGGAATCTACACGCCTGCCGCGCGATGTCA
>DASRQW010000378.1 GCA_035696245.1 Longimicrobiaceae bacterium
GGCGAGCTGGCCGAGAAGCTGAAGGCGTTCGGCCGGCAGGAGGGCGCGTCGCTGAACATGGTGGTGATGGCCGGCTACAATGTGATGCTCCAGAAGTACAGCGGGCAGGACGACATCGTGGTCGGCACGCTGGTGGGCAACCGGAACCATGCGGAGATCGAGCCGCTGGTGGGGTACTTCGTGAACAGCGCCGCCATCCGCACGCGCATGGACGACGACCCCACTTTCCGCCAGGCGCTGCTGCGGGTGCGGACGGCAATCCTCGACGCCGACGCCAACCAGGACCTGCCGTTCGAGCGGCTGGTGGACGAGCTGTCGGTGGAGCGCGACCTGAGCCGCAACCCGGTCTTCCAGGTGATGTACTTCCACCACACCTTCGTGAAGACCACGCACCACATCGAGAACTCGGCGATGCAGAGCCGCCTCAACATCCGCTCGCTGTTCGCGGAGACGGGCGTCTCGCTGGTGGACACCAAGAAGAGCAAGTTCGACCAGACGCTGGCCACGCTGGAGATGGCGGGCGGCATGCCCAGCATGGTGGAGTACAACGCCGACATCTGGGACCGCGACACCATCGCGGGGATGATGGAGCACCTGCGCATCCTCCTCGACCGGTTCGCGGACACGCCGGACGTGCCGATCTCGCAGGTCGACATGCTTTCGGAAGACGAGCGGCGGCAGATCCTGCACGGCTGGAACGACACCGCGCGCCCGTACGACACCTCCATTCCCGTGTACCGCCAGTTCGAGGCGCACGCCGCGGCGCATCCCGACGCGCTGGCGGTCGAGTCGGCCGGCGAATCTCTTTCGTACGGCGAGCTGAACGCGCGCGCCAACCGCCTAGCACGGCGTCTCCGCGCGCTCGGCGCCGGGCGCGAGACGCGCGTCGCCATCTGCACGGAGCGCTCGCCGGAGATGCTGGTGGCGATGCTCGGCGTGCTCAAGGCGGGCGCGGCGTACGTGCCCATCGATCCCGCCTACCCGGCGGAGCGCATCGCCTTCATGCTGGAAGATGCGGGCGTCCCCGTGCTCCTCACGCAGGAGCGGCTGGCCGCGCATCTCCCGTCCTTTGCGGGGACCACGCTCCGCATCGACGCCGACTGGGCGGACGTCGCGACTGAGTCGTCCGACAACCTAGCGGACGGGGCATCCGCGGAAGACCTGGCGTACGTCATCTACACCTCCGGGTCCACTGGCCAGCCGAAGGGCGTGCAGGTGGAGCACCGCTCGCTCGCGAACCTCGCCGCCTGGCACGCGGAGGCGTTCGGCGTCACCGCGGCAGACCGCGCGACGATGGTCGCCGGCACCGGCTTCGACGCGTCCGGCTGGGAGGTGTGGCCGTACCTGGCCGCCGGAGCCAGCCTGCACCCGGTGGACGACGACGTCCGCGGCGCCCCCCGCGACCTCGTCCGCTCGCTCGCGGATCGCCGCATCACCATCTCCTTCCTCCCCACGCCGCTGGCGGAAGCCGCGCTGGCCGAGGAGTGGCCTGCGGAGACCACCCTGCGCACGCTGCTCACCGGCGGCGACCGGCTGCGCTCGCATCCCAAGCCCGGCCTGCCGTTCACGCTCGTCAACGCCTACGGGCCCACGGAGAGCACCGTCGTCGCCACGTCGGGCGTCGTCGAGCCGCGGGAGGGCGCGACGGCGGCCCCGTCCATCGGCCGGCCCATCGCGAACACGCAGGTCTACGTGCTGGACCGGGCGATGCGGCCCGTGCCGGCGGGCGTGCCGGGAGAGCTGTACGTGGGCGGCGCCGGGCTGGCGCGCGGCTACCTGAACCGTCCGGAGCTGACCGCGGCGGCGTTCGTCCGTCATCCGTTCAGCGATGAGCCGGACGCGCGCCTGTACCGCACGGGCGACCGTGTGCGCTGGCAGGCGAACGGCGATATCGAGTTCCTGGACCGCGTGGACCAGCAGGTGAAGGTGCGCGGCCACCGCATCGAGCTGGGCGAGGTGGAGTCCGCGCTGGCCCGTCACCCCGGCGTGCGCGACGCGGTGGTGGACGCGCGCGGCCACGGCGCGGGCGAGCGGCGGCTGGTGGGCTACGTCGTCCCATCGGGAGATGAGGCGCCTTCGGCCGCCGAGCTGCGCGGCTTCCTCAAGCAGTCTCTGCCGGAGTACATGGTCCCGTCCGCGTTCGTGACGCTCGCCGCGCTGCCGGTGACGGCGAACGGCAAGCTGGACCGCGCCGCGCTGCCCGCTCCGGAAGGCGGGCGCGACGGCATGGCTGAAGAGTTCGCGATGCCGGTGGGCGCGGTGGAGGAGACGCTGGCGCGCATCTGGGGCGAGGTCCTGGGCGCGGAGAGCGTGGGCGCGAACGACAACTTCTTCGAGCTGGGCGGCGACTCCATCCTCAGCATCCAGGTGATCGCGAAGGCCGCGGCCGAGGGCCTGCGCATCACCCCCAAGCAGATGTTCCAGTTCCAGACCGTGGCCGAGCTGGCCCCCGTCGCCGGCACCGCCGCTGCGGTGGAGGCGGAGCAGGGCGCCGTCGTCGGCCCCGTTCCGCTCACGCCGGTGCAGCGCTGGTTCCTGGAGCAGGAGGTGGCCGAGCAGCACCACTTCAACCTCTCATTCCTCTTCGAGGCGCGGGAGGAGGTGGATCCCGCCCTGTTGGAGGCCGCCGTGGCCGCCGTGGTCGCGCACCACGACGCGTTGCGCCTCCGCTACCGTCTCGGCGATGGCGGGTGGGAGCAGCTCAGTGTAGATGCGGACCAGGCGGCGCCTTTCACCGTCGTCGACCTCTCGAACGTCGCGGCGGATGAGCAGGATGCGGCTGTGGCGGCGCACGGGACGGAGATCCAGGGCTCGCTGGACCTGGAGCACGGGCCTGCCATCCGCTTCGTCCTCTTCCGCTTCGGCGGCGGGCGCGCGCCGCGGATGCTGGTCGTCGCGCACCACCTGGTGATCGACGCCGTCTCGTGGGGCATCGTCCTCGCCGACCTGGAGCGGGCGTATTCGCAGCTCTCCGAAGGCCGCGCGGTCGAGCTGCCGCGGAAGACGACCTCGTTCCGCCAGTGGGCCGCGCACCTCGTGGAGCATGCCCGCTCGCCGGAGATGCGCGCCGAGGCGGCGTTCTGGGCCGAGCAGGGCCGCGGCCCCGGCCACGCGCTGCCGCTGGACCACGCAGGAGGCCGGAACACCGAAGGCACCTCCCAGCGGATGTGGGTGGGGCTGGACGAGGAGGAGACGCGCGCGCTGCTGCAGGACGTGCCGTCGGTCTACAGCACGCAGGTGAACGATGTGCTGCTCGCCGCGCTGGCGATGGCGTTCCGCGGCTGGACGGGTGAGGGCGACCTGCTCGTGGACCTGGAAGGCCACGGCCGCGAGGATCTGTTCGAGACGGTCGATCTCTCGCGCACCGCGGGCTGGTTCACGACCGTCTACCCGGTGCACCTCTCGCTGCCGGCGGACGGCGACCTGGGTGTCGCGCTCAAGGGCGTGAAGGAGCAGCTTCGGCACGTGCCGCACAAGGGCATCGGCTACGGCATCCTGCGCTACCTGAGCGACGATCCCGCCGTCGTGGAGCCGCTTCGAGCGCTGCCGGTGCCCGAGGTGAGCTTCAACTACCTGGGCCAGTTCGAGGGCGGCGCATCTCCCGATGCCGGTTCGCTCTTCACCGGCGTGCCGGGAGATGTGGGGCCCGCCCGCAGCCCGGCAGGTGAGCGCCCGCACCTGATCGCGGTGGACGCGCTGGTGGCGGGCGGGCACCTCCAGGCGACCTGGACGTACGGCACGGAGCTGCACGACGAGGACACCATCCGCCGCCTCGCCGAGGGCTTCGCGGAAGCGCTGCGGGCAATCGTCGCTCACTGCCGTGACCCGCACTCCGGCGGCTTCACCCCCTCGGACTTCCCCGAGGCCGGCATCGACCAGGACACGCTCGACCTGCTGATGGCCCAGCTCGGCGGCGACTGATTCGCGGGATCGGGCCGCTGTCTCATCGCGAGTCCGATCCGCCTTCGCATCGGAAGCACCGCGGATACGCAGGTCCGCGCCCTACACGGCTGGGATTTGGCGTAGTTTCGGCGGACGGCGACGACGGCGGTGTCGATGTTTCGCGTCGATGGTCGAGGACGGGCGGGCGCCTCGTCCGGAGGACGACCGCAGTTCGTAGCCGGTGGTTTCATACCACCGGCGAGCAGTTGGGACGAGGACGGAATCGAGCGAAGGGTGTAGATACAAAGCGAAGGTCCCTCGCCACGGCGGCGAGGGACCTTCGTGCATCTGGGAGATGGGTGGCTTGCGGTGGTACGATACGTGAACGTCCGGCGGGCCGGCCGATCATCCATCCAACACACCGACGCCTTCTCCATGCTCGCGACCGTGCTTCGCTGGACCCTGGTGGTGCTGGGCGTGCTCATGGCCGGCGGCACCGCCGCCAGCCTCAGCCGCGGCACGCACTGGGCAGTGCGCAACTGGGACTTCCCCCGCATGCAGATCGCCTTCGTGGCGGGCGCGTGCGGCATCCTCTACCGGATCTTCTTCTTCCGCAGTCTTCCGGCCGAGTGGGCGTACGTGGGCGCCATGGCGGCCGTGGTGCTGTGGCAGACGTACAAGATCTACCCGTACACACGCATCGGCCGGGTGCGCGTGGAGGCGAGCCGCCTGGGCGTGGAGGCCGCGCGCGAGGCGGGCGCGTCGTTCCGGCTGCTCATCTCCAACGTGCTGATGGAGAACGAGCAGCACGATCTCGTCCTGCGCCGCATCGCCGAGTGCGACCCGGACGCGGTGCTGCTGCTGGAGATCGACGCGCGCTGGGCCCGTGCCGTCGCACCTCTGGCCGAGCGCTACCCGCACGTGATCGCGCAGCCGCAGGAGAACTACTACGGGATGATGCTCTTCTCGCGCCTGTCGCTGGTGGAGCCGCAGGTGCGCTTCCTGGTGCAGCCCGACGTGCCGTCCATCCACACCGGCATCCTGCTGAAGAGCGGCGCGGTCGTCTATCTGCACGGCCTGCATCCCCGCCCGCCCGAGCCGCTGCGCAACCAGCCCTCCGCCCCGCGCGACGCGGAGTTCGTGGTGCTGGGCCACGAGATCGCGAGCGAGGACCCGCCGCGCCCCACCGTGGTCGCCGGCGACCTGAACGACGTGGCGTGGTCGCCCGTGAGCGAGCTCTTCCTGCGGCTGAGCGGGCTCATGGACCCGCGCATGGGCCGGGGGATGTTCAACAGCTACAACGCCAACAATGCGCTGATGCGCTTCCCGCTGGACCACGTGTTCCACAGCAACCACTTCCGCCTGCTGGAGCTAAAGCGGCTGGAGGCGGTGGGCTCGGACCACTTCCCCATCCTGGCGGAGCTGAGCTACGAACCCGATGCCTCCGCTACGCAGCCCGAGACGGCCGAGGAGCCCGGCGACCGCACCGAGGCGCGCGAGAAGGTGGAGGCCGAAGCCCACGCCGCCGCGACGGGCAGCGACCGCCCGGACGACGGATGAGCGCCCCGCCCGCGGAGCCGCGCGTCACCGCCGTGCAGCGCGCGCTGGCGTACGGGGTGCACGCGTACACCGCGAGCGGCATCGTCTTCGCCTTCCTCGCGGCGATGGAGATGTGCGGCCCGCGCCCCGACCCTCGCCGCGTCTTCCTCTGGCTCCTCGTCGCCGTGGCGGTGGACGCCAGCGACGGGCCGCTGGCGCGCGCGTTCGACGTGAAGCTGCGCGCCGACCGCGTGGACGGCCGCACCATCGACGACATCGTCGACTACTTCACCTTCACCTTCCTTCCGCTGCTCCTGGTCTGGCGGATGGGGTGGGTGCCGGCGCCGGGGCTGCTCTTCATCGGCCCCGCGCTCGTCGCCAGCCTCTTCGGCTTCGCGAACACCGGCGCGAAGGACGAGGGGGGCGGCTTCTTCCTGGGCTTCCCGAGCTACTGGAACGTCGTGGCGTTCTACGCGGGCGTCTTCTTCGACGTGCTGGGGCCGTGGGTGAACGCCGCCGTGATCCTGGCGCTCGCGCTGCTCACAGTGCTTCCGGTGCGCTTCATCTACCCCAACCTCGTGCCGCGCCCGTGGCGCACGCCCGTCCTCGCCGGCGCCGCCGTCTGGGCCGTCATGCTCGTCGCGATGGTGCCGCGCTACCCGCATCCCCCCGCCTGGCTCACCCTCGTCTCCACCATCTACCCGGTCTTCTATCTCGCCCTGTCGTTCTACCTCGACGCGAAAGGGCGGCGGGCGAGAAGGACAGCATAAACACGGGCTGGCTCCCTGTCACGGCTCTCGTTATAATGGATGGCGTACAGGGGCCCGCACTTCTCATGGTGACGAGAGAGACCGATGGATACGCTGTCAACGGATCGCCCGCCGAGGCATCCGGGCGAGGTGCTGCTGGAAGAGTTCATCAACCCGCTCGGGCTCTCGCTCGCCGAAGCGGCGCGGCGACTGCGCATCTCCTACCCGCGCCTGCACGAGATCATCCGCGGGAAACGGGCAGTCACGACCGACACGGCGCTGCGGATGGAGCGGCTGTTCGGGATCGATGCCAACTTCTGGCTCGACCTCCAGCGCGACTGGGACGTGTGGCGCGTGGTGCATTCCCCGGCGGCGAAGGACATGGAGCGGATCGAGGCGATGGAGACGCACGGGCGAATCGCCGCGCTCGATGGGGCGGTCCCCTCGCTGCCGCTTTCCCGCGCGCGCGCGACCTCCATCATCCAAGCCGCGGAGCCGGAGATTCGCGCGCTGGGCGTGCTGCGGCTGGCGCTGTTCGGGTCCGTCGTGCGCGACGAGGCGCGGCCGGACAGCGACGTGGACGTGCTGGTCCAGTTCGACGAGGAGCAGAAGACCTTCGCGAACTTCATGGCGCTCGCGGAGCTGCTGGAAGCGCGCCTCGGCCGCCGGGTGGAACTGGTGACCACCGAGGCACTGTCGCCGTACATCGGCCCCCACATCCTTGCCGAGGCGGCCGATGTCCTCCACGCCGCTTGAGTTCGTGCGGCACATTGCTGCGGAGGTGGACTACCTCGTCCCGCGCCCATGACGCACGCCCGTTCTCGCCAGCGCCGCCGTCTGGGCCGTCATGCTCATCGCGATGGTGCAGCGCTACCCGCATCCCCCGCCTGGCTGACCCTCGCCTCCACCATCTACCCGGCGTTCTATCTCGCGTTATCATTCTATCTCGACGCAAAACGGCGGCGGACGGCGGGCGAATCCCCTAGCTTCCCGGATCCGTGAACCACGATAGGGCTCGGTCGCCCTTGCTGATGAAGCAGTTAGCTATTGACGCCTTGTCCGGGAGCAATGAATCGATGGCTGCACCTCTTAAACCAGACGCCGTCGCGAGAGAGTTGCGGGAGGCAATTAATCGGCACGGCCATGCGTTCCAGAACGCTGTCCTCTCCCGTGCGGAAGCCCTTTTTCACGATCGGCGGTCCAACGCGAAATGGGTGTTCGACTGCGTGGAGGTGCCGGTTGAGGTACGCGGCCATTCCACACGCATCGACTTCCTTCTGCATCAAACCTCTTGGGACGGCGCTGGTGCAACGCGTTTCCTCGCCGCCGAGTGCAAGCGTGCCAACCCGGCTCTGTCCAATTGGTGCTTTGCGCGGGCGCGGTATCTCCGTAGGAACTTGGAAGATGATCGAAGCCCGATCATCGAACATGTGAGATACGACGGCGGGAATTTTCTATCTGAGCCGAAGGCGTTCAGCCACGGACGCGAGGTGTACGCCCTGGGATATGAGGTGCGGGCAGACAAAAAAGGAGACGGGCCTCCCGGCCGTGGCGCAATCGAAGAAGCCTGCGGTCAAGTCTTGAGAGGCGTCAATGGATTGGTTCAGCTACTTCGTGCTGCTCCGCATTTGCTGTATGTGAACCATCCGGTACCGATTATCCCGGTCGTTTTCACAACTGCCAATCTCTGGACGACCACGGTCGACTTGGGAAGTGCTGACCTAGAAGTCTGTTGAAAAACGCTGCGCCTCAGGGTGTGAAGCGGTAGATTGAGGGAGCGAATCTACTGGTGAACTCCTCTTCTGCGTAGAGCGATGCTCGGGCGAAACGACACTCCGCTGGAGCTGTTCCAGATGGTGGAC
>DASRQW010000379.1 GCA_035696245.1 Longimicrobiaceae bacterium
AGCGTGCCGCGGGCGTACGCGTCGGCAAGGAAGGCCGAGTACTCGTCGCGCAGCACGCCGGTGCCCAGGCCGGAGACGCGCGCCATCACCCCGTCCAGCGCGTCGTCGTCGCGGTCCACGATGCCGCGCTCCACCAGCACGCCGGTGATGGCGGGCCAGCGCACCGCCGTGCCCGTGGTGGTGACGGAGACGAACATCTCGTCGCTCATGCGGCCCAGCAGCTCGTCCGTCGGCTGCCTCTCGAGCGCGACGATGAGCGGGTCGCGCGGCGGCGGGGCGGAGCGGCCGGTCTGGTTGCGCTTGCGGCGGGCGACCTCGGCCGGGTCGGCGGTCTGGCCCTGGCCGCCCACGATCACCACCTCGGTGCCCAGCTGCACGTCGTGGAAGAGCCGCCACGCGTCCTGGTTGGACAGGCGGATGCAGCCGTGCGACACCCGCTGGCCCAGCAGCTCGGGCTTGTCGGTGCCGTGGATGGCGAGCCCGTTGCCGATGTAGACGGCGGCCGAACCCAGGTCGCCGGGGAAGAGGCGGCGCGGGTCGTTGGACGGCGGCACAGGCAGGCCGTTCTCCACGAACCACCAGTCCGGTGCGCGCCATGTGGGGTCCTTCTCCTTGAACTGCACGTGGAACACGCCGTTGGGCGTGTCGAAGTCCCACGCCGAGCGGTCGCTCTCCAGCCGCAGACCGGTGCCCGTGCCCACCGGCGCCGACCAGAGCACGCGCCGCCCGTGCGCGAAGTACAGCCGGTTCGCGTCCAGGTCCACGACCACGACGTAGCGCCCGCGCGCCAGCGCCTGCGACGCCACCCGCGGCCCAGAGCCGGTGGATGCCGAGCGCGTGGAGTACGGCGGCGCCTGGGCGATGGACTGCGACGGAAGCGCCGCGGCCGCGCAGCCGAGCAGTGCTGCGGCGGCGACGTGGCGCGATGAGAGCAGGGATGTGTGGATCATGAGGACTGCCGTGGTTCTGGAGATGCGGGGCGGTGCCGTGCCCCAAGTCGTTGCTGCCGCACTCACATCCGCAAGATACCCGCCGCTCTCCCGCGATGTTTCCACGCCGTGGATGCCGCCGGCCGCCGTTTGGATGCAAGCACCGGATCGTCCTCCAAGGGGGCCGCGAAGCCACGGCTGCACGGGCAGCGCGAACGCCGGGGCTTGTCGCCGGATCGCGGGCGATGAACATTGTGCGGCGGAGATGTCCGCCCCTCCCCGTCTTCCGTGACCCATGCCGATACCGTCCAAGGTGCACGAACACCACGCCGGCGTGGCGAGCAGCTGCGCCCCAGCCCGTCCGCACCACGCGGCGCAGCCCGCGGCGCACCTGCCCGGTGGGCCTGTGGCGGGGCAAGCCACGGCGGGACCGCTTACCACGGCCGGCGTGCTGCACCTCCAGCGAACGGTGGGCAACGCGGCGGTGGGACGCATCCTCGCCGCGCGTGCGGCGGAGGTGCGCGCCGCGGCGCCCGCGGGGACCGTGCAGGCGAAGACCGACGAGGAGCGCGCCGACAAGCAGCGGCGGGTCGCGCGTGCCAGGCAGACCATCGCCGAGCTGGGCAACAACCTGGAGGCGGGGCTCTCGGGCCACATCTTCCAGGCCCTGCCGGTGGCTGGTGGTGTGGCGGACAGGCGGGCGCCGAGCGGGCTTCACGGGTACACCAACGGCGCGCTGCCGCCGGGTATCCAGGAGGTGGCGGTGGAGGGCTCCAAGAACCGCGTCCACGAGCTCACCTGGAAGTGGACGGGCGCGGGGAACCCCAACAAGGACAGCACCATGTTTCCGGTGTGGATGCCGCCGCGCCACGTGCGTACCCTCATCGCACTCGACTATCCCGGCCTGCGGGCGAATGCGGTCGACGGGCAGATCTTCCCCGACTCCGCCCGGGAGTACATCCAGCACGGGCTGGACATCGACATCCAGCAGGTGGGCGACACGGTCTATCCCGTGCGCTGAATTTCCGGGTGATCGTGCGACAGCCCTCCTGCCACCCGGCGGGAGGGCTGTCGCACATCCCGGAAGATGTGTGGAGATGCGGATTCCGTCGGCGGAATCGACGCAGAGACGAGCGTTTCGGGCGAGCGGGAAGATTCCGCTGCGATGCATCGCGCCTCTACGAGGTCGGTCGTAGCGGCGGGTGAGGCTGTGCGGAAGGCGGCTAGGTGCCGAAGCGGCCTACGAGCCAGCCGATGAGGGCGCCGCCCAGCGCCCCGAGAACGAGGATCGGCGCGTAGGCTTTGGTGATGACCGCGTCGGCGGCGCTGAGGAGCAGGCCGAGCGCAAGGCCGACGGCCCACGCGGGCGCACCCGTGGCGGCGAGCTGCGGGGAGCCCATCGCAGCCCCGATCGTCACGCCGATGGCGAAGCGGTTGAGGAAGGCGCCGAGCAGCGCCGCGCGCTTGTCCGGGAAGGTGAGCGGCAGCATGGACGCGGCGCTGAGCGCGCCGTACACCAGGCCCGCCAGGGTGCCCAGCCAGAGTCGGGACACGGAGCCGGTCTCCGGGAGATGGGTGGAAGATGCGAAGCGGGCGGGCGCCACCGGCTACGGTAGCGCCCGCCCGCCCCTCCGTCCAGCTTCGTGAAGTCCGCCCTAGCCGCCGATCACCTCGTAGCGCGCTTCGGGCGCGGCGACCGGCTCCGCCGAGAGCCGGAAGGCGGCGCGCAGCATCTCCGCGGCATGGGCGGCAGAGGCTTCGTCGCGCGCGTGGATGTCCGCTAGCGGCTGGCCGGGCTCCACGCGGTCGCCGATGCGGGCGCGGAGCACGATGCCCACGGCGGGATCCACCGGGTCCGACTTCGTCTTCCGCCCGGCGCCCAGCTCCAGCGCCGCGTCGCCGATGCCGCGCGCGTCCGCCGCCTCCACCCAGCGCGGCCCGTCCGCATCCGTCGCGAAGGGGACGGCGTGGGGCGCGCGGGGCAGCAGGCCTGTGTCGCCGACCACGCGCGCGTCGCCCTCCTGCGCGGCGATCAGCTCTTCCAGCTTCCGCGCGCCCTCGCCGCTGTCGCGCAGGCGGTTGAGCGTGGCGCGGGCCTGGTCCGCATCTCCCGACAAGCCCGACATGAGCAGCAGGTGCGCGCCCAGCTCTTCCGTGAGCCGCCACAGGTCGTCCGGCCCGCCGCCGTTCAGCGTCTCGATGGCCTCGCGGACCTCCAGCGCGTTGCCCACGGCGCGGCCCAGCGGCTCCTGCATGGGGCTCAGCACCGCGCGCGTCCGCCGCCCCGCGCCCTCGCCGATGCGCACCAGCTCGCCCGCCAGCTCGCGGGCCTCCTCGACCGTGCGCATGAAGGCGCCGGAGCCCCACTTCACGTCGAGCACGATGCTCGACGCGCCGCCCGCCAGCTTCTTGGACATGATGCTGCCGGCGATGAGCGGCACCGAATCGACCGTCCCCGTCACGTCGCGGAGGGCGTAGAGCAGCTTGTCCGCCGGGACGAGCGCGGCGCTCTGGCCCACCAGCGCGCAGCCGATGCGCTCCACCTGGGCACGCATCTCGTCCAGCTCCAGCTCGCAGCGGAAGCCGGGGATGGCCTCCAGCTTGTCGAGCGTGCCGCCGGTGTGGCCCAGGCCGCGGCCCGACATCTTCACGAACGCCGCGCCCGCCGCCGCCATCAGCGGGACAAGCACGATGGACGTCTTGTCGCCCACGCCGCCGGTGCTGTGCTTGTCGATCTTGGGACCGGCAATGTCGGTAAGGTCGAGGCGCTTGCCGGAGTTGGCCATGGCGTGGGTGAGCAGGACCGATTCGGTCGA
>DASRQW010000380.1 GCA_035696245.1 Longimicrobiaceae bacterium
GGATACTCGTGGCCGGAGCCCATCAGCAGATGCTCAGCCTTCGCGCGCCGCGGCTTCCTCGCGGATGCGCAGAAGCGCCTCGGCGATCGCGATGTCGCCGGGGCGCGTCACTTTGATGCTGTCCGCCGAGCCCACGACGACGCGCACCGGGCCGGCGTAGCGCTCGAAGACCGCCGCGTCGTCCGTCGCAGCGACGCCGTCCGCGCGCGCCTGGCGGTACGCATCCACGAGCGCGGCGAGCGGGAAGCCCTGCGGCGTCTGCGCCTGCCAGAGGCGCGAGCGGTCCGGCGTGCCGGAGATGCGCCCGTCCGCATCCACCTCCTTGATCGTGTCCGTCACCTGCACGGCGGCGACGGCGCCCGACTCCGCACATGCATCCAGCACACGGCTTATCACATCCGCGGTGACGAGCGGGCGCGCGCCGTCGTGGATGAGGACGAGGTCCGCATCTCCCGCGATCTCCATCAGCCCGTTCCACACCGAATCCCCCCGCTCCGCCCCGCCCGCGACGACGCGCACGCCGAGCGACGCCAGCCACTCCGGCGGCGGCGCGGCATCGTCCGCCGGCAGCACGACGACGACGGTGGAGATGCGGGGATGGTCGAGGAAGGGGCGAATCGCGCGGAGGAGGACGGGCTCGCCCGCCAGCGCGAGGTACTGCTTGCGCACGGCGCCGCCCACGCGCCGGCCCTGGCCGCCGGCGACCACGACCGCGGCGGCGCGGGGCTCAGCGGAAGATGGCATCGACCAGCGAGCGCACGTCTTCCGCATCCACCACGCGGATGCCCTGCGGCACGTTTGCGGGCCGTGCGCGCGGGGAGAGGTACGCCGTGCGGAAGCCCATCCGTGCCGCCTCCGCCAGCCGCCGCTCCACCTGGCCGACGGGCCGCAGCTCGCCGCCCAGCCCCAGCTCGCCGATGAAGACCGCATCCCCCGGCACCGGCCGGTCGAACACGCTGGACGCGAGCGCCACCGCGACGGCCACGTCGCCCGCCGTCTCCGCCAACCGTATGCCGCCCACGACGTTGAGGAAGACGTCCAGCTGCCCGAACGGGATGCCGGCGCGCTTCTCCAGCACCGCGAGCAGGAGCGCCAGCCGCTTCTGGTCCACGCCCGTGCTCACCCGCTGCGGCGCGCCGTACGCTGCCTTCGCGGCGAGCGCCTGCACCTCCACGAGCAGCGGCCTCGTGCCCTCCATCGTCGCGACGACGGCGGAGCCGGACGAGCCCTGCAACCGATCGCCCAGAAACAGCTCCGACGGGTTGGCGACGGGCATCAGCCCCGCCGCCGTCATGCGGAAGACGCCGATCTCGTCCACCCCGCCGAAGCGGTTCTTCGTGGCCCGCAGCACGCGGTTGTCCAGCCCGCCCGCGTTCTCGAAATACAGCACCGTGTCTACGATGTGCTCAAGCGTCTTGGGCCCCGCGATGCCGCCGCCCTTGGTGACGTGGCCCACCAGGAAGACCGCCGTGCCCGTCTGCTTGGCGAAGCGCTGGAAGCGGGCGGCGCACTCGCGCACCTGGCCCACGTTGCCGGGCGCGCCCTCCAGCTCCGGCGTGTAGACCGTCTGGATCGAGTCCACCAGCAGCACGTCGGGGTTGCCCTCGGCGGCGCGGAGGAGGATCGTCTCCAGCTCCGTCTCCGCCAGCAGCGATACCGCGCCGGCCGAGCCCTCCAGCCGGTCGGCGCGCAGCTTCACCTGGAGCGCGGACTCCTCACCGGACACGTAGAGCGTGCTGCGACCCTCCGCCTCCAGGCGGCTGGCGACCTGGAGCAGGATGGTCGACTTGCCGATCCCCGGCTCGCCGCCGATGAGCACGACGGAGCCGGGCACGATCCCGCCGCCCAGCACGAAGTCGAACTCGCCCAGGCCCGTCGTCCACCGCTTGCCCTCGGTGCCCTCCACGTCGCGCAGGCGCACGGGCGGCGGCCCGGCGGGCGAGCGCGACCCCGCCCCGCCTCCGCCGATGCGCGCCTTGGCGGCCTTGGGCGCCACCGGCTCTTCCACCAGCGTGTTCCACTCCTTGCACGCGGGGCACTGGCCCTGCCACCGCGGCGTCTCGTTGCCGCACTCGCGGCAGAAGAACAGCGTCTTCGTCTTCGCCATCTCAGCCCAACTCAGTGGAGATCATGCGGAGATGGCCGAGGCGCACGACGCGGCATGCGGCGCATCGGACGTAATTCCGCAGGACGTCTGGGGAGACGATGCGCGGCTGCTCATCCCCCGTACCCGCCCCCGTCGTCGCTGCGCGGCGAGAAGCTTTCGAAGCGCGTGAACTCCTTCATGAACATCAGATTCACGGTGCCGGTAGCGCCGTTTCGCTGCTTGCCGATGATGACCTCCGCCCGCCCCTCGATCGAGTTCCCCTCCTTGTCCACCGGCCCCATGTAATACTCCGGCCGGTAAAGGAACATTATGACGTCTGCATCCTGTTCAATTGCACCAGATTCACGAAGATCCGACATCATCGGGCGCTTGTCGGGGCGCGATTCTACTGCACGGCTCAACTGCGAGAGGGCGACGACGGGCAGCTCCAGCTCTTTGGCGAGAGCCTTGAGGCCGCGGGAGATCTCGGAGACTTCCTGCTGGCGATTCTCGGTCTTGCCGTTGCCCGTCATGAGCTGGAGGTAGTCGACGACGATCATCGCCAGGTCGGGCCGGTCCGACTTGAGGCGGCGCGCCTTGGCCCGCATCTCCAGGATCGAGATGCCCGCCGTGTCGTCCACGTAGATGGGCGCGGTGTTGAGAAGGCCCGCCGCGACGCCCAGGCGCGGATAGTCGTCGTCGCGCAGCCGGCCCGTACGCACGCGTCCGGCGTCCACGCGCGCCTCGGACGTGAGCATGCGCTGCACGAGCGACTCCTTGCTCATCTCGAGCGAGAAGAACGCGACCGCCTTCTTTGCACTTATTGCGGCATGCTGCGCAATATTGAGAGTGAATGCA
>DASRQW010000381.1 GCA_035696245.1 Longimicrobiaceae bacterium
GACCCCCGCCTTCCATCTCCAGTGGAGCCCGAAAGAATAATCCCTCAACCCCCACCCGTCAACCCCTCCCCACCTCTTCCATCGCTCCGCGTTTCCCAGCCGCGTCACACCGGCTTTCGCGAGGGGCCACTATGATACACCCGCTGCGGAGGAACGTCAAGGTTCTGTTACAAATCTCCGGAACGGGCGTGGTGCGTGGGAAGGTGAGCGGCTATTCTGTGGCCCTCGCACGCGCGCGCACATGAGTATGGAGAGTGACCGAGTGGCCCAGCAGCGGACGGACGAGCTTCCCATCGTGGTGATCGGGGCGGGGGCGGCGGGGACGATGGCGGCGATCTTCGCGGCGTCTACCGGACGGCGGACGCTGCTGCTGGAGCGGACGCGCGACGGCGGACGGAAGATCCTGATCAGCGGCGGCGGGCGGTGCAACGTGCTGCCCTCGGAGGTGGACCCGGCGCAGTACTTCACGGCCTCGTCACGCAACACGCTGAAGAAGATGATGCTGTCGTGGCCGCTCGCGGACCAGCGCCGGTTCTTCGAGGAGGACGTCGGCCTCCGCTTGGTGCTGGAGGAGGACTCGGGCAAGCTGTTCCCGTCCACCAACAAGGCGCGCTCGGTGCGCGACGGGCTGCTGGACCTGGCGGAGAGGCGCGGGGCGGAACTGGGATTCGATGCGGCGGTGGCGGGGCTTCGCCCATCTACCGAAACGGAGCCGTGGCGGGTGGCGCTGGAGAGCGGCGGGCAGATCGATGCGGCGGCGGTGGTGATCGCGACGGGCGGACTGTCGGTGCCGGCGACGGGGAGCGACGGCACGGGGATGCGGATCGTGAGGCAGCTGGGGCACACGCTGCACGACACGTATCCCGCGCTTACGCCGCTGACGGCGGATCCGCCGGTGCACGCGGGGCTGGCCGGCATCTCTCTGGAGGTACAGATGGAGGCGCCGCTGGCGAAGGGTAGCCTGACGACGCGCGGCGGCTTCCTCTTCACGCACCGAGGCTACAGCGGCCCGTCCGTCCTCAACGTATCACACGCGGCGGTGCAGTCCACGCCGGACCGGCAGCCGGTGTTCGTGCGGTGGACGGAGATGGACGCGGCGGCGTGGGAGCGGCTGCTGGTGGGCAAGGCGAGCGGGACGGTGCTGGCGCTGCTCCGGCGGCATCTTCCGGCGCGCTTGGCGGACCAGCTTCTCGTGGAAGCGCGGGTGGACGAGGAGCGCACGCTTCCGCAGCTGCGGCGCGACGAGCGAGCGCGGCTGGTGGAGGCGCTCACGCGCTACCGCCTGCCGTGGACGGGCGACGAGGGCTACAAGAAGGCCGAGGTCACGGGCGGCGGTGTGCCGCTGGTGGAGGTGGACCCGCGCACGATGGAGAGCCGCGTGTGCCCCGGCCTGTTCCTGTGCGGCGAGATCCTGGACGCGTTCGGGCCCATCGGCGGGTACAACTTCTTCTGGGCTTGGGCGACAGGGCGCGCGGCGGGGCTGGGAGCGGCGGGACGGTGATCTGACGTGGGGTCCCAGGACGTGTATCGACGGTGGTTTTCTCCTCTACTATATGGGTGCGATGGCGGACGGGGCCGAGGCGGAGCTGCTGAAGGGGTTTCCGGTGGTGGTGGAGATGCCGGTGGCGTGGGGGGACATGGACTTCTTCCGCCACGTGAACAACACGGTGTTCTTCCGCTACTTCGAGAGCGCGCGGATCGAGTACCTGGGCCGCATCGGGTTCCAGGCGGCGCTGGAGGAGACGGGCGTGGGGCCGATCCTCGCGTCCACGAGCTGCCGTTTCCGGCGGCCGCTCACGTACCCGGACACGGTGTCGGTGGGCGCCCGAGCGACGGAGGTGTCGGAGGACCGCTTCACGATGGAGTACCGCCTGGTGAGCCGGAAGCTGGGCGAGGTGGCCGCGGACGGCGGGGGCGTGCTGGTGTCGTACGACTACGGCGCGGGCCGGAAGGCGCCGCTGCCGGATGCCGTGCGCGCCGCCATCGAGCGGCTAGAGGCTTCGGCGCGCTGACGCGCGGCGGCCCGTGGCCGGAGGTGCGGACCGAGGGTGGATGCGCCTGCGGTGCTCGTGAGCTCGGCGCGGCCGCGGTCCACCGAGGACGTGCGCCGGGGTGGGCACAGCCCGTGCGGATACGGCGGTGCGCGTGGGGGATTCCGGCGTGGCGTGGCGTTGTCGCGGCAGGCACTTCCGGCTATGTTCAGGATGTTCGACGCGCTCCGGCTGGGCCTCGCACGCGGGTGACCGAGAAGATCCCGGGGGCGAGCGGTTCTCAGATGCGATTCCTGCGGATCTCCGCACCTTCTCTGGACGTTAGGAGGCAACATGCCTTTCGGTCTCGGCTTCGGCGAGCTGGTTCTGATCTTCGCGGTGATGCTGCTGTTCTTCGGGGCCAAGCGGCTGCCGGAGGTGGCGGGCGGCATGGGCAAGGGCATCCGCGAGTTCAAGCGCTCGATCAGCGGGTTGGACGAGGACTCGATCCAGGCCGGTCAGACGCCGCCGGCCGTTCCGCCGCAGGCGGCTGCGACGCCCCTGCCGACCGAGAGCGAGCCCAAGCGCCTGGGCTGATCGCCCGCGCCGAAACTCCGACCGACCGAAGGGACTCTCCGCAGCCGCGGAGGGTCCCTTTCGTTTTGCGGGACGGGCAGTCGATGCTGGCGTCACCGCCCAACTTCGTCGGAAGGAGGAAGCGCCAGCCGCTTCGTTATCGGCGCGGGCCGGAGGTATCGCCGGTGGTATGAAACCACCGGCTGGGGACTGCGGTCGTCCTTCGGACGAGGCGCCGAGAAGGCCTAGAATTCCGTGTGAGTGCTGGAGCATTGGAGTTGATGGCCGTGCGGCGCTCCAGAGATTGAGGCGAGAGGAGGCCGGTCCGAAAGGCCTTCGCAGGTCGCGGGCGTTCCATGCGCCCGGCGGATCATCTGCGTTGGGGAACGGAAGAGCGAGTCGATTTTCGGGCGAGCGCCGTTCCGCAGTATCCATATGGAGATGTGCGGCGGGAGACTGCCGGGCGTGGTGGGTCCGTGCGCGCCGGTGCTGCCGGCAGGCTCACGACGGGGCGGGGAGACCCCGGACGGAGGCGGGCAGGCTGTATCGCCCGCCGGAGGAGGAGGCTCGCCGACCCCGCGGAGGAGACGGGCGGCAGGCTGTATCGCCGCCCGGCTCCGGAGCGGGCCCGCACGCGAGGATGCCTTACGGTGCCCCGGATGCTTGACACGCTCCCGCTCCCGCTGTCGATTCCCCGGCAGCCCTTCCCTTCCCCACCCCGACGGACCCCACCCCGCTCTGAAGGAGCAGACGATGCCGAGCACCTCCCGCCCCGCCGTACGCCTGCTCGCGGCCGCGGCGCTCGCCCTGGCACCCGCGACGGCGGCGGCGCAGGCGCACCTGACGTCGCCACGCGAGCAGTTCGGCCACGAGATCGGGGCCGACTACCAGCTGCCCGACTACCGGCAGATGGCGGCGTGGTGGCGGAAGCTGGACGCGGAGAGCGACCGCATGCAGCTGGTGGACATCGGGCCCACGGCGGAGGGGCGGCGGCAGCTGATGGCGATCGTCAGCTCGCCGGCCAACCTGCGCAACCTGGCGCGCTACCGCGGCATCGCCGCACGGCTCGCGCACGCGGAAGGGCTCACGGAGGCGCAGGCGCACGCACTGGCGCGCGGGGGCAAGGCGGTGGTGTGGATCGACGGGGGACTGCACGCGAACGAGGTGCTGGGCGCGCAGCAGCTGATGGAGACGGCGTGGCAGCTGGTGAGCCGCGAGGACGCGGAGACGCGCCGCATCCGCGACGACGTGGTGGTCCTGCTGGTGCACGCGAACCCCGACGGGATGGACCTGGTGTCCGACTGGTACATGCGCGAGCCGGACCCGCTCAAGCGCTCGACGGGCGACCTGCCGCGGCTGTACCAGAAGTACATCGGCCACGACGACAACCGGGACTTCTACGCCTCCACGCAGCCGGAGACGAAGAACATGAACCGGGTGCTCTTCCACCAGTGGTTCCCGCAGATCGTCTACAATCACCACCAGACCGGCCCGGCGGGCACGGTGATGTTCGCGCCGCCCTTCCGCGATCCGTTCAACTACTTCTTCGACCCGCTCATCGTGACCAAGCTGGACCTCGTGGGCGCGGCGATGCACAGCCGGTTCGTGGCGGAGAACAAGCCCGGGGTGACGATGCGGAGCGGCGCGCCGTACTCGACGTGGTGGAACGGCGGGCTGCGCACCATCACCTACTTCCACAACATGGTGGGGCTGCTGACGGAGACCATCGGCAACCCCACGCCCATGCAGATCCCCTTCGTGGTGCGCCAGCAGCTTCCCCGGGCGGACCTTCCGCTGCCCATCGCGCCGCAGCGGTGGCACTTCCGCCAGTCCATCGACTACGAGGTGACGGCGAACTACGCGGTGCTCGACCTAGCCTCGCGCTACCGCGAGACGTTCCTGTACGATATCTACCGGATGGGCCGCGAGAGCATGGACCGCGGCAGCCGCGACTCGTGGACCATCCATCCCAAGGTGGTGGAGATGGCGCGCGGCGCGGTGGATGCGGACCGTGCGGCGAGGACCGCGGCGGGCGGGCAGGCGCAGGGCGGCGATCCGGAGATGCGGGGCGCACCGGACTCCGCCGCGTCGGCGCGGTACTGGGCGGTGATGCACAGCCCCGCGCTGCGCGACCCGCGTGGTTACGTGATCCCCGCGGACCAGCCGGACTTCCCCACGGCGACCAAGTTCGTGAACGCGCTGCTGGAGACGGGCATCACCGTGCACCGCGCGACGGCGCCGTTCTCGGTGGCGGGCAAGCGCTACCCGGCGGGCTCGTTCGTGGTGAAGACGGCGCAGCCGTTCCGCCCGCACGTGCTGGACATGTTCGAGCCGCAGGACCACCCGAACGACTTCCCCTACCCCGGCGCGCCGCCCACGCCGCCGTACGACCTGGCGGGCTGGACGTTGGCGTACCAGATGGGCGTGCGCTTCGATCGTGTGCTGGACGCGTTCGACGGCCCGTTCGTGAAGGTGGATGGCTTCGACACGCGTCCGCCGGCGGGCGTGGTGGACGAGCGGTCCGCCGCGGCGACGCAGGCGTACGTGGTGTCGCCGAAGGTGAACGACGCGTTCCGCGTGGCGAACCGGCTGCTCGCCGCGGGCGTCCCGGTGTCGCGGGCGGCGGCGCCGTTCGAGGCGGTCGGGCGCACTTTCCCCGCGGGCAGCTTCGTGATCGACGCCCGCGCGGGGCGGGAGCGGGTGGCGGCGCTGGCGCGCGAGCTGGGCGTGAGCTTCACCGGCGTACCCAGCCAGCCGGAGGGTGCGGTGCCGCTGCGGCCGGTGCGCGTGGGCCTGTGGGACCGGTACGGCGGCTCCATCCCCTCGGGCTGGACGCGCTTCGTGCTGGAGCAGTTCGAGTTCCCGTTCCAGGTGGTGTACGCGCCGGAGCTGGACGCGGGGAACCTGGCGGAGAAGTACGACGTGCTGATCTTCCCCAGCGACGCCATTCCCGAGCGCGACCGCACGGGCCGCGGCGGGATGCCGGACCCGGCGAGCGTGCCGGCGGAGTTCCGCGCGCGCATCGGCAACGTGAGCGTGGCGCGGACGGTGCCGGCGCTGCGGGCGTTCCTGGAGCAGGGCGGGACCGTGATCACCGTGGGCGGGTCCACCGTGCTGGGGCGGCACCTGGGGCTGCCGGTCGCCGACGCGCTGGTGGAGCGCGGCCCGGACGCCTCGGAGCGCCACCTGCCTGCCGAAAAGTTCTACATCCCCGGCTCGGTGCTGCGGGTGCGGGTGGACACGACGGCGGCCGCGGCGTGGGGGATGGACGGGGCGACCGACGTGATGTTCGACGAGTCGCCGGCCTTCCGGCTGCTCTCGGACGGCGGGAACGGCGGGGTGCGGCGGCTGGCTTGGTACGACGGGCCGGAGCCGCTGCGCAGCGGGTGGGCGTGGGGGCAGAAGTACCTGGACGGCGCGACCGCGGCCGCCGAGGCGGACGTGGGCCGCGGCCGCCTGCTGATGTTCGGACCGGAGATCACCTTCCGCGCGCAGCCGCACGGCACGTTCAAGTTCCTGTTCAACGGGATCTACGAGGCGATGGCGAAGCCGCGGGCCCAGTAGGCGCTGGGCAGAGCACCGGTTTGTAGGTGATCGGACGAGCACGGGCTGGCGGACGAGGCAAGCGTCCGGTCGATGCCGGAGGTTGACGGGCGATGTGGGGCGATGCGGAAGGCACGGGCGCAGTAACCGCAGGAGATGACCGTCGGCCGAGCCGTATCTCGGCGAAGGCAGAGTGACGGTCGCGGCATCGTGACGGCGGCATCGCCCTGGCGGGTAAACCCGCGGGGCTACAAAAGCGCGAAGGCCGCCTGCGGCCTGCTGCCGTAGCGCATTCGCGGGACGTCGAGGTCAGAGGCTCGGTTAGTGATTGCCGCGCATCGGGTTGGTGGGCGTGGATGGCACTCTGCGGGGCGGCGGCGGGTATGCATCGGACGACGTGCGGCGGCGGGGATGCTCGTCGTCCATCGTCCCACCGCAGGCTCGCTCCGGGCGAGCTCACTCGATCTTCATACTTACGTGGGCAATCCGTTATGAGAGCACGACTTCTCGCGCTGGGAGCAATGGCGCTGGTGATGTGTGGCGCTCCGGTGGCCGCGCAGGCGCCCACGGCGGCGCAGGTCGCGGCGCAGGCGCGGACGCGGTGGGAGCAGCGGCTGCGCGACGTGCGCAACTACACGGTCACGCAGCAGGTCCTGGGCGTGGAGATGATCGTGTACTTCGAGCGGATGGGCGGGCCCGCGGGAGATGCGTGGCGCTCGCGGGTGTTCACGCGCGGGGCGAACGGCACGCTCCGGCAGACACGGGCGCACACGTCGCCCTTTCCGTTCGAGCAGCTTCGCCTGTTCCGCGACCACGCCGCGCAGATGCGCTACGAAGGCACCAGCGCGACCGATGGCAAGCAGGCGCTGGTGCTGACGGTTGACGGCGCGGACCTGGGCGACCTGGCGCCCGGCATGCCGCTGGGCGGGCGGCCGGAGGAGGTGCGCAACTCGCACGCACGCCTGTTCCTGGATCCACAGGAGTACCTTCCGCTCAAGGTGTCGCTCACGCTCGGCGGCGCGGCTGGCGCCGGGTCGGCGCTGACGGTGGTGGCAAGGTTCAGCGATTACCGAGCGGTGGGCGCCGGGCTGGTGCTCCCCTTCCGCACGACGTTCTCGCCCGACACGGGCGACGGGACGGACGGCGGGACGCAGATCGCCATCACCGTCCGCGACGTGAAGGTCAACACGGGGCCGCCTCCCGGCGCACCGCGGTAGAGGCGGTAGTGCGGAGATAAAGATGCGGCCCGGGGAGCGAATCCCCGGGCCGCATCGTTTTGCATCCAGTTGCAGTACTGTCCGGTTAACGTAAA
>DASRQW010000382.1 GCA_035696245.1 Longimicrobiaceae bacterium
GAGATCCCGCGATTCGATTCCGCGGCGCCGCTCTCGCCCGCAGCCATCGCCAGCGACGTCCAGACCACTGCGCACGACGGGAGGCCAGACGTGGCATCGTCGTTCTCGTCGCCGTCCGCCGATGCAGCCGCGAGCGCGCTCACGGAGCAGCCGTCCGCCGTCGCCTCTGCCGATCCGCGGACGGAGGCGGCGGGGGAGACGGCGCTGCCGGGCGTCATCCAGCTCCCGCCCGACACGCCGTTGGTCGGTTCGGACGGCGCACCGGGGCCGAGCGCGGCGCGCGCTTCCGTGCACCCGGGCATGGGGGCGGTGCCGTACGCGGGTGGGGTGGCGTTCCGCGTGTGGGCGCCGCATGCGGACGGTGTCTCCGTCGCCGGATCGTTCAACGGGTGGCGGGACGATGCGGACCCGCTGGCGCCCGAGGGCAACGGCTACTGGTCGGTGGACGTGGACGGCGCCGCCGCGGGCGACGAGTACAAGCTGGTGGTGCGCGCGGGCGGGCAGGCCGCTTGGAAGCGCGACCCGTACGCGTCCGAGATCGGCCTGGTGAACCGCAACTGCGTGGTGGCCGATCCCGCAGCGTTCGACTGGGGCGAGGGGGAGTGGCGCATGCCGCCGTGGAACGAGCTGGTGATCTACGAGCTGCACGTGGGCACCTTCAACGACCCGGCGGCGGGCGGTGCGCCCGGCAGCTTCGACGACGTGGCGGCGCGGCTGCCGTACCTGCGCGACCTGGGCGTCAACGCCATCGAGCTGATGCCCTCGCTGGAGTTCGCGGGCGACTTCTCGTGGGGCTACAACCCCGCCGACATCTTCGCCATCGAGAGCGCGTACGGCGGGCCGGCGGCGCTCAAGCGGCTGGTGAAGGCCGCGCACGAGCACGGTATCGCGGTGCTGTTCGACGTGGTCTACAACCACTTCGGGCCCAGCGACCTGGACCTGTGGCGCCTGGACGGGTGGGAGCAGCCGGAGGGCGGGGGCGGCATCTACTTCTACGGCGGCGAGCGGGCGAAGACGGAGTGGGGCCACACGCGCCCGGACTACGGGCGGCCCGAGGTGCGCGCCTTCATCCGCGACAACGCGCTGCGCTGGCTGGAGGAGTTCCGGCTGGACGGGCTGCGCTGGGACGCCACGGCGTACGTCCGCAACGTGAACGGCAACGACGGCGACCCCGCGCACGACCTGGCCGACGGCTGGTCGCTCATGCAGGCCATCAACGCCGAGACCGACGCGCGTCAGCCCTGGAAGCTGCACGTGGCCGAGGACCTGCGCGGCAACGGCTGGCTCGTCCGCGCCACGGGCGATGGCGGCGCGGGCTTCGACACGCAGTGGGACGGCGATTTCGTGCACCCGGTGCGCCGCGCGGTCATCGAGCGGAACGACGGCCAGCGGGACATGAACGCCGTGCGCGCCGCCATCGAGCACCGCTACGAGGGCGATGCGTGGAAGCGCGTGGTCTACACCGAGTCGCACGACGAGGTGGCGAACGGGCACGCGAGGGTGCCGGAAGAGATCTGGCCCGGCAACGCCGGTAGCCTGTGGAGCCGCAAGCGGAGCACGCTGGGCGCGGCGCTCGTCTTCACCTCGCCCGGCATCCCCATGCTCTTCCAGGGGCAGGAGATACTGGAGGACCGCTTCTTCCGCGACGGCGTGCCCATCGACTGGCGGCGGCTGGACGAGTTCGCGGGCATCCACCTGCTGTACCGCGACCTGGCGCGGCTGCGGCGCAACTGGTTCGACCACACGCGCGGCCTGCGCGGGCGGCACGTGCACGTGCACCACGTGAACGAGGCGGACAAGCTGGTGGCCTTCCACCGCTGGGAGAGCGGCGGCCCGCGCGACGACGTGCTGGTGGTCGCCAACTTCGCCAGCCGCGCGTACGACGCGTACGAGCTGGGCTTCCCGCGCGGCGGCGAGTGGAAGGTGCGCCTCAACTCCGACTGGGCGGGCTACTCGCCGGACTTCGCCAACCAGCCCGGCTACCACACGCGGGCGGATGGCGGCCCGCGCGACGGCATGCCCGCCAGCGGCACCGTCGGCATCGGCGCGTACGCCGTGCTCATCCTCTCACAGGACGGGTAGCCGCGCATCGGCCGGGAAGCTCCGCGTCACGCCGCGGCCGGGGGATCGCCTCCCGGCCGCGGTATGCGCATACTTCGCGGCAAGCTCATCGTCCAACCCGCCGGGCCATCTACCGACGCCCGAATCATCACCCTACCTCCTGGAAAAGCAGGCTCGCGCGGAGACGCGGAGGACGCGG
>DASRQW010000383.1 GCA_035696245.1 Longimicrobiaceae bacterium
GTCGTCCACCACCAGCACCAGATCCGTTTCCATACGCGCGCCGCTCCGGGTTCGCTCGCCCTCCTCGGATCGTGAACATACCTCCACACCCATGTTCGGCAATGCGAGAAGTGTGAGAAGTCGATGCGCGTCTCACAAAGCCA
Source organism: Longimicrobiaceae bacterium (assembly GCA_035696245.1). Classification (NCBI taxonomy): domain Bacteria; kingdom Pseudomonadati; phylum Gemmatimonadota; class Longimicrobiia; order Longimicrobiales; family Longimicrobiaceae; species Longimicrobiaceae bacterium. The sequence continues at coordinate 144 of DASRQW010000383.1, forward strand.
CACTGTCCGCCGCGCGGCAGTTCTGACATTCACAGGTTTGGGTGCCGCCCGGTAAATTTCGCGCGCCTCGTTCTCGGCAGCGTTCTCCGGAGGCCGGGAATCGACAAGACGATGCGGCCGTACCTCGCAAGCTCTCTGACCCGGCTGGCCGCCACCGGGAGCCAGACCGTATGATCGACCCCACGCGCCCCGCTCTGTAGACGGCGATCGAGGTGATCGAAAGGCTGGAGCAGACAGGCGTAAGTCGTTAGATTCGAGGATTGTTGTGCGCGGCCTTGCAAGGTGGCGCGCAACGTGGTGGCATCTCCCATCCGCCGCCCACACCAAGTGCGTCCACGGCATCCCGAGGCCGCGGCAGATCACCGACAGAACCACGATCTCTACTTCGCGGCCCGGAGCGCTCCGGGCCGCTGCTTACTTTTTCGCGGATGGAAGAACGAATGGAATTCAGACGAGCGACGGACGCCGACGCGCCGTTCTTGGCGGAGATCAACCGGCAGCTCATCGCCGAGGAGTGGAACGGCGGCGGCATGTCGCTGGAAGGCCTGGAGAGCCGGATGCGGCGCTGGCTGGAGGAGGGCGACTACGAGGCGCTCATCTTCTCCGAGGGCGGCGAGACGGTGGCCTACGCGCTGGTGCGGATCGATGAGGATTCGGCGTACATCCGCCACTTCTTCGTGCTGCGCGAGCACCGCGGGCGCCGCCTGGGCTCGGCGGTGATGAAGGTGCTGCTGGGCGAGATCATCCCCCCCGCGCACCGCATCGTGCTGGACGTGCTCGCGACCAACGAGGCCGGCCAGGCCTTCTGGCGCTCCCAGGGCTTCCGCGCATATTCGATGGAGATGGAGCGCCTCCCCACGCCGCCGGAATAGCACCGCCCAACCTGCGGACCAGCGGATGATACACGAAGGGCCGGCGTCAGCGCGACACCGGCCCTTCGTTCGTGAGTCATCTGTCCGAGCGCCTCATCGATCATGCGATCATGCACTTGGACGAGTGCACTGCCACGCGTCCAAACCTCAGAATGGTAGGGGATGACCTGCGTGTCATCCCGCTGCGGCAGCCACGAGGCCCCCCCGACACACGATCGCCTCGGAAGAGCAGGAGCACACATCGGTGCTACCCTACCATAGCTTTAACGCTGGTCCCGAGAGACTACCACGCGACGGGGCCGTAGTCCTTGAGGAAGAGGCCGTGGACGTGGCGTCCGGTGTTGAAGCCGGAGATGATGGGGTCCACGATGCGCGCGGCGCCGTCCACGATGTCGAGCGGCGGGTGGAAGCGGTGCTCGGCCGTCTTGCGGGCCGCGATCTCGGCCGGATCCTCGTCGGTCACCCAGCCCGTGTCGACGCTGTTCATGTGGATGCCGTCGGCCACGTAGTCCGCCGCCGACGTGCGCGTCATCATGTTCAGCGCGGCCTTGGCCATGTTGGTGTGCGGGTGCCGCGTGGTCTTGAACCGGCGGTAGAACTGCCCCTCCACGGCCGACACGTTCACGATGTGCTTGTCGCGCTCGGGCGTGCGCATCATCAGCGGCTTGAGGCGCGCGTTGAGGATGAAAGGCGCCACCGCGTTCACAAGGTGCACCTCCAGCAGCTCCACCGAAGGCACCTCGTCCATCTGCAGGCGCCACGAGTTGCGCCCGCGCAGGTCCACCTGCTGGAGGTCCTGGTCCAGCCGGCCCACGGGAAAGAGGTGCGACGGCACCGCCTCGTCGTCGTCCAGCAGCGGCACCTGCGACAGCTCGGCGGCGTGCGTGAGGCCGGCCACGTCCGCCAGGCGCGCGCGCACGGCGGGCGCGCCGCCGGCCGGCAGCAGGTCGGGCCCGCGCAGGCCCTCGTACGCGCCCAGCAGGCCGCGCACGTGCTCGGGCAACGCGTGAGCCGGCGCGGTCTCGCCCTCCATCATGTGCCGGTAGAAGTCCGGCGGGCGGCGCACCGTCTGGCAGGCGTTGTTGACGATGAAGTCCAGCCGGTCGCGCGTGTCCAGCAGGTGGGTGCAGAATGCCTCCACGCTGGGCGTGTGGCGCAGGTCCAGCCCGAACACCTCCAGCCGGTGCCCCCACTCCGCGAAGTCCGGCTCCGCCGCGTAGCGCGCGGCGGAGTCGCGCGGGAAGCGCGTGGTGACGATGAGGTGCGCGCCCGCCCGCAGCAGCTTGATCCCCGCCTGGTAGCCGATCTTCACCCGCCCGCCGGTGAGCAGCGCCACGCGGCCGGTCAGGTCCGCCGTCTCGGTGCGCTTCACGAAGTTCAGCGCCGCGCAGGTCGGGCAGAGCTGGTCGTAGAAGTGGTGCAGCGCGGTGTAGTCGCGCTTGCAGATGTAGCAGTTGAGCCGCTCGGGCGCCTCCTGGAAACCTTCGTCCGCGACCGCCTCGCCGTGGGCGTCGAAGCCGGTGGGCGGGAAGAGGTTGGGCGTCTGGAACACCGCCTCGCGCCGCAGCCGGCGGATGCCCGTCTCCTGGAGCACCGTCTCGGCCTGGCCCACGTGCGCGGCCTTGCGGTCGCGCTTGGAGGCGCGCAGCATCGTCCGCCGCTCGTCCGCGTCGGGGCGCGAGGCGCGGCCGGCAGCCTCCATCAGCCGCTTGCGCTCGTCCGTCGTGAGCAGCAGGAGCAGCGCGCGGTCGGCGACGACCTCCTCCAGCAGCTCGGCGGCGGCCATGGCGCGCTCCACGAACGCGTCGGCGCCGTCCAGCGCGTCGGAGACTTCGGGCAGGTCGATCTCGGCGAGGGACATCGGCTCTCTATCGGATAGCGGCGCGGGCGCCGGGGGATGCACATCGTCCGGATGCTTCGTGCCGGGCGTAAACCGTGGCCCGGCATGGCGATGAAAAGACGCGAAAGATAACACCTCCCGCTCCGCAGGTGCAGTCGGGGTCCCAGAGCACGCGAAACGGCCCCGCGGAGCAAACGCCGCGGGGCCGTCGTTTCGGAGCTTCGATGGGTGCGACTTCAACCCACCATGCGAGGATTTCCGGAGCGCGGATGGTGAAGCCCGTCACCGCAGCTCGATCTCGCCCTCGGCGTTCGTGGGTCCGTTCCACTCGTGCGTCCAGTTCGCCTCCACGTACGGCTCGGTCCTGTCGACCACCTCGGCGGGGGTGGAGTCCGCCTGCACGACGGCGATCTGGGCCGGGGCCTCCTGGCCGGCGTCCGCGTACATCCTGCGGGTCGCGGCACGCGGGGTATCGATGTCGAAGCCCCAGCGGGCGTAGTATTCCGGATAGCGGAGCCCCACCACGCTGATCTTCGGCTTGTCGAGCTCGATGGCGCGGCGCGCAGCCAGCAGGATGAGGAGCGGGCCCAAGCCCGTGCCGTTCTCCGGGTCCGTCTCGATGTGCTCGATCACCAGGCTGTCGTCGGTGAAGCTGTAGCGCAGGAAGCCGCTCTGCGGGGCCGCCGGCCTTCGGTTGAAGATGGAGCCCACCATCGGAGCGACCTGGCTCGCCGCACGGATGTACCGGTCTTCGTACCGGATCGAGAACTTGTAGCCGTTCGGGTTGGCCCAGAGGAACCTCCGCTGGATGCGCCCCTCGCCGCCGCGATCGTCCAGCAGCCGGCCGACCGCCTGGTTGCCCACCGCGCGCTGCAACGCCAGCACGCCCGCGGGCGTCAGCGGCCCCCGCGTGGGAACGCGGCCGACTGGCGAAGTCTCAGGCGCGGGGGACGATGCGGTTTGGGGAGGGCGTGCGGGACTGTCTTGCAGCCGTTCGCGACGATGCACGGGGGGCTCCGGGTGGATGGGGATCGGGCTGCGCACCTCACGGTGCCGTTCGCGCCGCCGCGTGTCAAGCCGCCGGGCGACGAACGGGCGGCGGCGCGGCGCCCAGCGACGTCCGCACGCGCCAGCCGGTGACGGCGGCCAGGCCCGCGAGCGCCGAGCAGACGAGCATCGCCACGCGGAAGCCGGCGTCGGTAGATGCGCGCAAGGCGGCGCGGACCGCGGCAGACGTGGCGGCGTCCAGGCCGGGCGGCGTGGGCGCCGCGGCCAGCTTCGCGCGGCCCGCGTCGAGCGCCGCGCGCGCGGCGGCGGGAAGGGCCGTGCCGGCGTGCTCCATCGCTGCGAGGTGCCCGTCGAGCGCGCGGTCGAACACGTGCGCGACGAGCGGCGCCAGCGCGGCCAGTGCGAGCACGCCCGCCGCGCGCGCCACGGCGTTGTTCACGCCCGACGCGACGCCCACGTGCCCCGCATCCACCGAGCCCAGCACGGCGTTGGTCAGCGGCGCGACCGTGATCCCCAGGCCCACGCCCAGCACCAGCGACGCCGGGAACACGCCGCGCCAGTAGCCCGCGTCCGCGTTCAGCACGGCGAAGAGGACGAAGCCGAGCGCGGCGAGCGCGGGCCCCGCGGCAAGGACGGCGCCGGTGCCCACCCGCCGCGCCACCGCGTCGCTGCGGGGCGCCAGCAGCAGCGCGGCCAGCGTCATGGGCAGCAGCGCCGCGCCGGCGAGCGTGGCGGAGTAGCCGTGCGCGAGCACCAGGTCGAACGGGATCCAGAAGAAGGCGCCGAACGCCGCGTACAGGCACAGCGTGAGCAGGTTCAGCCCCGCGAAGGCCCGCCCGCGGAACAGCCCCAGCGGCAGCATCGGCTCCACGGGAGATGCACGGCCGGCCACCGCCGCGCGCTCCAGCCGCCGCTCGCGACGCACCAGCGCCGCGCCCGCGAGCACGGCCACGCCCGCCGCGGCGATCACACGCGCGTCGCCCACGCCCAGACGCGGCGACTCCAGCGCGGCGTATACCAGGCCCGCCAGCGCTACCGTGGCGAGCACCGCCCCGGCGAGGTCCAGCCGCCCGCGCCCGCTGCCGCGGCTCTCCGGCACGTGGCGCAGCGTGACGAGCAGCACCGCGGCGGCGAGCGGCAGGTTCACGAAGAAGATCCACCGCCACGACAGGTGGTCCGCGATCCATCCGCCGGCCACCGGCCCCACCACTCCCGCGACGGACGTGAGCGACGACCACAGCCCGATGGCCCGCGCCCGCGCCTGTCCTTGGAACGCGGAGCCCAGGATGGCGAGGCTGCCGGGCATGAGCAGCGCGGCGCCCAGGCCCTGCACGGCGCGCGCGGCGATGAGGGCGCCCATCGCCGGCGCCAGGCCGCACGCGAGCGACGCGGCGGCGAACAGGCACACGCCGGCGGCGAACACGCGCCTCCGCCCGTAGCGGTCGCCCAGTGCGCCGGCCGCGAGGATGCAGCCCGCCAGCACCAGCGAGTAGCTCTCCAGCACCCACTGCACCTGCGCGGACGTGGCCTGCATCTGCTCCTGGAGCGCGGGCACGGCCACGTTCACCGCCGTCGCGTCCAGGAACGCCAGCCCCGACCCCATCACTGTCGCCGCGACGATCCACCGCCCGCCCACGACGCTCGCCTCCGTCGCGCCCGCGGACGGGCCGGCGTGCTCGGCCGGAGGGGGAGCGTCACAGGGCAGGCGCGCGGGGATGGTCATGCGGATCCGGGGCGCGGGTGGACCAACCGGAATTCGGGAGAGGACGCGCGTCGCATCTGCGGAGACGCGACGGCACGCCGTAGGAAGATGCGTATCGCCCGAGAAGCCACGGACACGGCCGGCCGGGAGATGTGCCTCGCGCGAAAGCGCCCGGCGTGCCCGGTCGCGAGATGTGCCTCGCGCGAAAGCGACCGGCGTGCCCGGTCGCGAGATGCGCATCTGCGGAGACGACGCCGCCGTTCGTGATCGAAAGCTGCGCATCGGCGGAGGCGCGGCCGGAACGCGATCGTCGGAAGGCCCGCATCTCCCGAACGCGGGATGCGCATCACCCGAACTCGTCGACCGCACATCTCCAGATCACGTCGACATATGCGTATCTGCCGATCTGGACGTGGGATGCGGATCTGCCATCGCTGCGCACGTCCCGTCGGGCGGAACGATGCGCATCTACCGTTCGCCCGCGGTTCGCCGGCTCGGCGGAACTGGACGATGGACGGCTAGAAGTCTGTTGAAAAACGCTGCGCCTCAGGGTGTGAAGCGGTAGATTGAGGGAGCGAATCTACTGGTGAACTCCTCTTCTGCGTAGAGCGATGCTCGGGCGAAACGACACTCCGCTGGAGCTGTTCCAGATGGTGGAC
>DASRQW010000384.1 GCA_035696245.1 Longimicrobiaceae bacterium
CTCGTAGAGCCCGGTCAGGCCGTCGTCCGCCGGGAGGGCGAGGTAGGCTTCGGACGCGCCGGAGAGCACCGCGCCCACAGCCACCGCCTCCAGTACGGCGTGCGGCGAGAGGGCGAGCAGGTACGGCACCTTCCGGTCGCCCGTGTGCGCGTTGGCGTTGCAGACGAAGTGCTTCGGGCCGGTTTCCCCGCGCGCGGCGAGGAACCACTTGTGGGCCGTGGGATAGCCGCCGCCGCCCCGGCCGCGGACTCCGGCGCGGTCCAGCTCGGCCAGGAACGGCTCGGAATCCCCGGCGTCCGACACCCGCGCCAGCAGCGAGTACCCGCCGAGCTGCCGGTAGCCGTTCAGCCCGGATGCGCGGCGGCTCTCCAGGTGGGTGAGCAGCGGGCCCGGCCAGACGTGCAGGGCGGGCGCGTCACCCGCCCCCCCCGCCGAACCGGTCCCGCCACTGGGCAGCGATGGACGGAGCGTCGCCGTAGCCATAGAGGACCCCCTGTACGTTGAGTTGGATGTCCGGTTCGTGGTGCACCCACGCGTCGCCCTCACCGCAGGAGAGGATGGGGATCGACGACTCCAGCAGGAGGCTCGCCCCGCCCGCCTCCACCGAGAGCCGCTCTCCCCGGAAGGTCCCCGCCCGCTCCGCCCCGTCGAACGCCTGCCGCCCGATCGTGTACAGCCCCCGCCCCGGGACGTAGAAGTAGAGGTAGCCGAAACGGCTCTGCTGCACCGAGATCGGCCCCAGCACCGGCTCGCCGTCCACGGAGAGCCGTGCGCCGGCCAGGTGCAGCGCGGGCTCGTGCCCGGCGGCCGAGACGGCGGCGTCCGGGCTTTCGAGCGGCGGAGCGGCGGGTTCCGCGGGGGTGCCCGCGACGGCGAAGGTCGAAACCCACATCGTGAACATCTGCGCACGTCCTCCTCAAAAGGGGTGGACCGTCGTCGCCCGCGGCACGGACGTCCGTCCGCGTGCCGGAGGCGAGTGGCCCCCGGCGGGCGAACCCGCCGGGGGCTGCGCTGCTCGCTGCCGACTACGACGCCGCCGGACGCGCGATCTGCGCACCCGCGCCGGCTCCGCTCCCGCCACCCGCGCCGCCGCACGCACAGCCGCACGCGCACGCCGCGGCGAGGGCGCTCAGGTCGGTAAGGCCCGCAAAACCCTGGGGATCGAACATGGTCCACCTCTTCGGTGAGTAGGGTCAGGAACTGCGGAAACCGCGTCCTTCCGCTTCCGGTCCGCCGATGGAGCATGGCCGGCCGGCTGCCATCCGCGTCACCCGCCCGGGGGCAGGTCGCGGGTCCGTGCCCGGTTGTCTCCGCCGGCCCCTCCGGCGCGGCCGCGGCGGCTGCGCGCGCCGCCGTTCCCCTGCGCGCCGGGACCGGCGACGTCCTGAAGATCGAACAAGAGCTCACCCCCTTCCATGGCTGAGGGTTGCCTGCTACGGCCGCCCCGAACGCGGCGGTCCCTCCGCCGCGCCCGAAAAGTCGGTCGCGGCGGTGTTCCCTTCCGGCACCGGGTCAGTTGGGGCTGCAGGAGATCTCGACGGCCTCTTCCAGGGTGAGGTCGCTCGCCATCCACATCTGCCCCACCGCGATCTTCTCCAGGTGCCGGCAGTAGATCTCGTTGTGCGCCTCGAAATCGCGGTACACGTTGTAGGCGGTGGCCCGGCACCCGCCGTTGCACAGCTCGCGCAGGTCGCAGTGGCGGCACACCGCCAGGTCCTGGACCTTGGTGCCGCGCACCCGCTGCATCACCGGCGAATCCAGGAAGATGCGCTGGATGTCGGCCTCGCGGACGTTGCCGCAGCGGAACTCGTCGAAGTGCAGCGACTGGCAGGGGTACACGTAGCCCGACGGGTCCACGCTGATCTCGCCGTGCCCCACGCCGCAGTCCTGCCGCGGCAGCATGGGCTCGGGCGCGCCGCGGGCCGGGGGCGGCAGGCCCGCCTCCTCGCGCGCGCGCGCGCGATTCGCCTGGCGCTCCAGCAGGTATTCCTTGGTGCGGTCCGCCTCGCGCTGGAACACGGGCAGGCGGGGGATCTGCTGGAGGCTCAGCTCCTGGTGGTCGCCCGCCTGGAAGATGATGGGTGCCAGCCCGTTGGCGCCCAGCCCGTCGAGGGCGAACTCGAACATCTCCTTCATGAAGCCGATGTTGAGGTCGGTCAGCGCCGGCACGATCGCGACGTACGGCCGGTCCATGCCAAGCTTCTCCTTCATCTCCACCAGCCGGCGCACGCCCGCCACCGTGGGCGCGAAGGTGTTGCGCCCGCGGAAGTGCTCGTGGATATGCCGCTCGTGCCCGTCAAGGCTGATGGTGACCGCGTCGAACAGCTCGCAGATCGGCCGCACCCGCTCGCCCTTGATGAGGATGCCGTTGGTCAGCAGCTCCAGGCCCACCGTGTCGCTGAGCGACCGCGCGTGCTCGGCCAGCTCGATGAGGTCCGGCCGCATCAGCGGCTCGCCGCCGGTGAAGAAGATCCGGCGGATCCCCTCCTCGACCAGCCGCGAGATGAGGTGCTTGTACTCGGCCGTGGAGAGCGTGGGCGCGAACTTCTGCTCCAGCTGCAGCTTGAGCTTGTAGTCGCGGTCGTCGCGGTTGTAGCAGTACGGGCACTTCAGGTTGCACTCGTTCGTCATGTGCAGGTAGATGTGCGCCGGGAACGGGCGGTTGTGGTACTCGCTCCGCTCGCGCTCGCGGTACTCGTCGTGGTGCAGGAAGCCCACGCCCACCAGGTTCTCGCAGAAGGCGTTCACCGCCTGCACGGCGTCTGCCGCAGGCATGCCGAAGTCCTGCTCGATGCGCTGCGCGATCTGCGGCACCGAGCGGTGCTTCCGCAGCAGCTCGATGAGGTAGCGCCCGCTCTCGTTCACCCGCGTCCACACGAAGTTGGCCGGGTCGAAGTAGAGGAACCACTCGTCCTGGGTCCACGAGCGCAGCCGCGGCGGGGTGACGTAGCGGCTAAGGGTGGGGTGCTGCTGCATGACGCGCCTCCTCTCAGGCGGGCGTGAGGGAACGGTCGGCGGGAAGGTGCGAGAGCGCCTGGGGCTTGAACTGCTCGCGGAAGATCCGCGCGTACAGCCCGTTGCGCTCCACCAGCTCGGCGTGGGAGCCCTTCTCCACGATGCGGCCCTCGTCGAGCAGGAGCACCTCGTCGGCCAGGAGCAGCGACGACAGCCGGTGGGCGATGACCACGGTGGTGCGCCCGCGCATGAGCGGCACGAGCGCGTCGTGGATCTCGGCCTCGGACTCCGAGTCTACGGCAGAGACCGCTTCGTCCAGGATCAGCACCGGCGGGTCTTTGAGGAACATCCGCGCGAGGGCGATGCGCTGGCACTGGCCCCCCGAGAGCCGTACCCCGCGCTCGCCCACGGTCGTCGCGTAGCCTTCCGGCAGCTGCGCGATGAAGTCGTGCGCGAACGAGCGGCGGCAGGCCTCCTCCACCTCGGCGTCGCTCGCCTCCGGACGCCCGAAGCGCACGTTGTCGCCCACGGTGCCGCTGAACAGGAAGGTCTGCTGGTCCACGATGCCGACGGCGGCCCGCAACGGCTCCAGCGCCAGGGTGCGCACGTCGGCGCCGTCCAGCAGCACCTGGCCGCCACCCGGCTCGTAGAAGCGCGCGAGCAGGTTCACCAGCGTGCTCTTCCCCGCCCCGGAGCGTCCCACCAGCGCCACCGTGCTGCCCGCCTCGATCCGCAGGTCTACCCCCGCCAGCACCTCCGACCCGTCCGCATACGCGAAGCGAACGCCGCGCATCTCGATCGTCCCGCGCAGCGGCGGGAGCTCGCCGCCCCCGGTGCGCTCGCGCGGCTCCCCCAGGAACTCGTACAGCCGCTGGATGGCCGCGGCCGACTGCTGGACGTTGAGGTTCGCTGCGATGACGGCGTTCACCGGCGCGTACAGGAAGCTGAGGAAGGCGAGCACGGCCACCACCTGGCCCATCGTCATCTGCCCCAGCACCACGGCCCGGGCGCCGTACCACAGCACGAACACGCTGCACAGCCCCGTCACCAGCGAGGTGCCCACCGTGCTCACGATCCCGAACCAGTTGACCCGCACGTAGATGTCGCGCAGGTCGCGCAGCCGGTCGGCCACCGCGCGCTGCTGCAGCCTCTCGCGCCCGTACGCCTTGATCGTGCGCACCGCTGCGAAGCTCTCCGCCACCGCGGCCGAGGCCACCGCCTGCTTCTCCTGCATGTCGGCGCTCAGCACGCGCATCTGCCGGTTGGCGGCGTGGCGGATCCAGGCGAACGGGACCACGAACAGCACCAGGATCACCGCCAGCTCCACGCGCACGTACAGCACGAAGCCCAGGCCGACCAAGAAGGTCAGCCCGTTGATCACCACGGTCACCAGGGTGCGCACCAGCGCGCCCTCGATGCCGCGGGCGTCGTTCATGACCCTGGCCTGCAGGTACGAGGAGTGGTGCTGCGAGAAGAACGAGAGGGGAAGCCCGTGCAGGTGCTCGACGAGGTGCGAGGCCAGGTCGAGGATGATGTTCTCCTTCAGCACGAGCGTGGCCCGCTCGTTCACGAAGGCGAACACGTGCCGGAGGAGGACGAGCGCCGCGAACGCCAGCGAGATCAGCGTGATGCGGTCCAGCTTGGCGCCGGCGACCGCCGCGTCCACCACGTACATCGTGAAGAGCGGCGCCGGTAGCTGCAGGAGCACGCTCAGCACCATCAGCGTGCCGACCCACGCGAACTTACCGCGGTAGGCGCGGAGGAAATCGCGCCAGAAGCGCAGGAAGAGTTTCGAGACGTGCGGCGTTTCATCCGCCCGGGAGACGGCGCCAGCCACGTTCAACAGCCCGGACATCGCGTGTTGACCACGTGCATGCCTCCTTTTCGGTCAGGAGTCCGCAGTGACACCCGCTGTGGGGATCACACCCTAAAACGACGGGTGGGAAGTGTCAAGAGGATCTATTAAAAGGAGCGTACCCATTCTGACATAGAAAGTCACCGCTTCATTTCGCATCTGTGGTACCCCAACGGCTTTACCGTATAAACACCAGTGTTTACCTGAAACAATTGGTCACCTCATCGGCCGATACCGGTCGCATCGAGCTAGGGAGAGAGTTCGTTCGAAAGCGGAGAGCGGTCAGTAAACAGGCGTGTAACGGTTGCCGAAGGCGAAATCGAGGAGCGAGGCGTTGTGGAGGGATGTCGGGCGGATCGTCCGACGTGGGACAACGGCCGATGGTGGGAGGCGGAACGAGCAAAACCCCCGGCCGGAGCAGCGCCAGAGGTTTTCGGATCGTGAGGAAGCGGGGGACTGCCTCGCCAGCCTACATCATCTGGCCGCGAAGTACGCCCGCCCCGCGGCTTCGTCGCCGCGCATGGCGGTGATGAGCGCATCTACCGAGTCGAACTTCTCGATGGCGCGGAGGTGCTTGGCCACCTCGACGCGGACGCGCTCGCCGTAGATGTCGCCGCTCCAGTCCAGCAGGTGCAGCTCGATGGTGGGAGAGAAGCCGGGGAAGGTGGGGCGCGGGCCCAGGTGCAGCAGGCCGGGCAGGCGCTCGCCGCGCACCCAGCCGAACGCGGCGTACACGCCCTCCTTGGGAAGCAGCTTCTCCGGCTCGTCCAGGCGGACGTTGGCGGTGGGGAAGCCCAGCTCTCGGCCCTTCCGCTCGCCCTGCACCACCACGCCGTCCAGCCAGTAGCGGTGCCCCAGCAGGCTCGCGGCGCCCTCCGCGTCGCCAGCGGCGAGCTGCGCACGGATGCGGCTGGACGAGATCTCCTGCCCGTCCAGCGTGATCGCGTCGACCACGTCCACGTCGAAGCCCAGCTCGCGCCCGATCTCGCGCAGCGTGTCCGCGCCGCCCTCGCGCCCGCGCCCGAAGCCGTGGTCGTGGCCGATCACCAGCTCGCGCATGTCCAGGCGGCCGATCAGGATCTCTTCGACGAAGCGGCGGGCGGAGTATTGCTGGAGGACGGGCGTGAAGGGCAGGAAGACGGCGTACTCCAGGCCGGACTCGGCCAAGATCTCCTTCTTCTCCGCCAGGCTGGTGAGCACGGGCGGCGCCGCCTCCGGGCGCACTACGCGCAGGGGATGCGGATGGAAGGTGACGAGGACGCTGCGGCGGCCAGTGCGCTCGGCGCGCGCGGCGAGCTCGCGGAAGACCTCGCGGTGCCCCAGGTGCACGCCGTCGAACGTGCCGACGGTGACCAGGCTGCCCCGCCCGTCGCGAGGGATCGCCAGCGGCAGCGCGGGATCGACCGCGTACGCCTGCGACGCATCCGCGGAGGCGCCGGGATTCGCGGGCGGCTGCGCATCGGCTGAAGCGGCAGAAGCTACCGCATCGGCGGAGGCGGATCGGGCCGCGGGAGGATACGCATCGTCCGAACGCCGTGCATCTACCGGCGCGACAGGCAGATCGGCATCTCCCCGCTCGCCCGTCATACGAACACCTTCCGCGGGCGGACCACGTCGCCGAATCGCTCCCCGATGGCGAGGAGCGCGCCGTCGTCGGCCGAGACGAAGGCGAGCGGCTGGCCCTCGGGCGCGTCGGCGGGCGCGGGAAGCGCGCGGCCGAAGCCGAGCTCCGCCCTGCCCCGCTCGTCCACCGGCACCTTCGGGAGATGCGAGACGGCGTCGGCGGGCGAGATCAGCGCGGCGGCCACACGCTCCGCATCCCCGAGCTGATCGATGGGCACGGCACGGTCGACCGAGTGAACTCCGACGCGCGTCCGCCGCAGCGCCGTGAGATGGCCGCCGACGCCCAAGGCCTCGCCCACGTCGCGGGCGATGGCGCGGATGTACGTGCCGCTGCCGCACTCCACCTCGACGGTTACGTCCGGCAGGTCGAACGAGACGATGCCGATCCGGTGGATCGTCACCGTCGAAGGCTTCCGTTCCACCTCGCCGCCGCGGCGGGCGATGGCGTACATCCGCTCGCCGTCGACCTTCTTGGCCGAGTACGCGGGCGGCACCTGCTCGATCGTCCCCACCTGCCGCGCAAGGGCCGCGCGCACCTCATCTTCCGTCAGCGCTTTCCACCCGTCGCTCTCCGATACCACCGTGCCGGTGAGGTCGTCGGTGTCGGTAGATGCGCCCAGGCGAATCGTGCCGACGTACGTCTTCGGAAGCGCGGTCAGGTACTCCGCCAGCCGCGTCGCGGGGCCCACGCAGACGAGCAGCAGGCCGGAGGCGAACGGATCGAGCGTGCCCGTGTGCCCCACCTGCCGCGTCTTCAGCCCGCGCCGCGTCATCGCCACCGCATCGTGCGACGTCGGCCCGACCGGCTTGTCGATCGGCAGCACCCCGTTCATCTCGCTCATCCGCCACACCCCCGGCTACGATTCGGCAGACGAACGGCGATGCCCGGAAAGGTGTTAGTCCGCGAAGGCGGACTTTGCGCCGTCGTTGCCGCGAATTCATTCGCCGAGCCGAGCCCGGTCGCGCGCCGAAAGACGGGGGCACACACAGGTGCCCCCCTACCGATGCTTCGGCGGGGGAGCGGGATGTACGAAGTGCGAGGGCCGGCGGAGCGGCAGCTCAATCGCGAGACTCCTCGCCGCGCGTCTCGTCCGTCGCCGACGGATCCGCCGTCGTCTCATCCACCGCCGTCCCGTCGTCGTCCGAATCGATGTCCGACGATTCGGAGGCGGCGATGCTCTCGAAGGTGCCTTCCTCGCGGCTCACGCCGTCGGCCGGGAGGGCCTCGCGGAGCAGGCGCTCGATACGGTTGGCCTCCTCCAGCACGCGGTCCACCTGGAAGTGCAACTCGGGGATGCGGCGCATGTGCAGGCGCTTGCCGAGCTGGCTGCGGATGAACGGCGCCGCGCTGCGCAGCCCGGCGAGGACGCCCTCCTGCTCCTCGTCGTCGCCGAGCGTGGTGAAGTACACCTTGGCGTGGTCCAGCTCCGGCGAGGTCGCAACGGCGGTGACGGTGGCGAGCCCCACGCGGGGGTCGCGGACCTCGTCGCGCACGAGCAGGGTGATCTCCTGCTTGAGCTGCTCGTTGATGCGGTCTGTGCGTTTGAACTGCGGCATGGTCCTGCCCCCCGAACGAGAAGGCGGCGGCGGGCCGGGAGTGTCCGGGCTCGCCGCCGCTCTCAGTAAAAAGTCGTGTACGAGTCGAGGATGCGCGCCCTCCCCTCGTCTTCCACCAGCTTGTCGGCCGCCTGGAGCACCGATGCGGCGTGCTTCCGGTCGTTCGACACCACGCAGACCGCGATCTCGGCGCGGTCGTGCGTGTCGTTGTGCGCCGTCTCGGCGGCCGAGACGTTGAGCTGGTGGTGGAGCCGGTCCTTGAGCGACCGGACCACCATGCGCTTCTCCTTGAGGGAGGAGCAGCCCGGGAGCATCAGCTCCCAAGCGGCCAGCCCGACCACCATGGCCTAGCGCTCGCGGGCCTCGGCGACGCCCGCCAGCGTGCGCGCCACCTCTTCCACGCGGTAGCACTCGAGGACGTCGCCGACCTTGATGTCGTTGAAGTTCTTGATGTTCAGGCCGCACTCGAAGCCCTCGCGGACCTCCTTCGCGTCGTCCTTGAACCGCTTCAGCGACTCCAGCTCGCCCTCGTAGACCTGGACCGCGTCGCGGATCACGCGGATCTTGCCCTTCCGGTCCAGCACGCCGCTGGTGACCATGCAGCCGGCCACCGTGCCCACGCGCGGCACCTTGAAGAGCTGGCGGACCTGCGCCGTGCCCAGCATCACCTCGCGCTGCTCCGGCGAGAGCAGGCCCTCCATGGCCGAGCGGACCTCTTCGACCGCCTCGTAGATGATGTTGTACAGGCGGATGTCGATGTCCTCGCGCTCCGCCACCTGCCGCGCCTCGCCCGTGGGGCGGACGTGGAAGCCGATGACGATGGCGGCCGAGGTGGTCGCCAGCAGCACGTCGGACTCGTTGATCGCGCCCACGCCGCGGTGGATGACCTGCACCAGCACCTCGGGCGTGGAAAGCTGCTCCAGCGCGTCCGAAAGCGCCTGCACCGAGCCGTCCACGTCGCCCTTGATCACCAGGTTGAGCGTGGCGCGCTCGCCCTTCGCCAGCATCTTGGTGATGTCGGTCAGCTTCACGCCGCGGCTCTTGATGCGCATGCGCTTCTCGCGGTCCAGCCGCTGCCGCGTCTGCGAGATCTCGGCGGCGCGGTCGGCGTCCATCGCCAGCAGCTGGTCGCCGGCCCCGGGCACGCCCGGGAGGCCGAGGATCTGCACCGGGATGGCCGGGCCCGCGGCGGCCACGGGACGGTTGCGCTCGTCCAGCATGGCGCGGATGCGGCCGTTGTAGAGGCCGACGACCACGTGGTCGCCCACGCGCAGGGTGCCATTGGTGACCAGAACCGTGGCGACGGGGCCCTTGCCCACGTCCAGCTGCGCCTCGATGACGGTGCCGCTGGCTTCGCGGTTGGCGTTGGCCCGCAGCTCCAGGATGTCGGCCTGCAGGAGCACCTTCTCCAGCAGGTCGTCCATCCCCAGCCCCTTCTTCGCCGACACCTCGGCCGACATCACGTCGCCGCCGAAGTCCTCGAGCACGACCCCGTGCTGCAGCAGGTCCTGCTTCACCTTCATGGGGTTGGCGTCGGGCAGGTCGACCTTGTTGACCGCCACGATCAGCGGGACGCCCGCGTTGCGGGCGTGGCTGATGGCCTCGATGGTCTGAGGCATCACCGAGTCGTCGGCCGCGACCACCAGGATGACCACGTCGGTCACCTCGGCGCCGCGGGCGCGCATTGCGGTGAAGGCAGCGTGGCCGGGCGTGTCCAGGAACGAGATGGCTCGCCCGCCGGGCAGCTCCACGTGGTACGCGCCGATGTGCTGCGTGATGCCGCCGGACTCGCCCGCGATGACGTTGGTCTTGCGGATGTAGTCGAGGAGCGACGTCTTGCCGTGGTCCACGTGGCCCATGACCGTGACCACGGGCGGACGCGGGGCCAGGTCGTCCTCTTCGTCGGCCTCCAGCGCCTCTTCCATCTCGGCGCCGTATTCCTCTTCGCGCACGGCCTTAAAGCCGAACTCGTCCAGCAGCAGCTCGATCTGGTCGAAGTCCAGCCGCTGGTTGATGGTGACCATCAGCCCCAGGTTCTTGAACGCGCTGCCGATGATCTGCGTGGCCGACACGTCGATCAGCTCCGAGAGCTCGGCCACGGTGAGGAACTCGTTGACGCGCACCGTCTCCGCCTCTTCGGCGCGGGTCCGCAGCCGCTCCTCTTCCATGCGCTCGTGCATGGTGGGCCCCTGGTCGCGCGAGCCGCGCCGCTTGCGGCGGCCGCCCGTCTCCATGGCCGCCATCGTCTTGCGGAAGTTGGCGTCCACGGCGTCCTGGTCTACCCAGCCCTTCCCCTTCTTGCCCTTCTTCTTGTCCTTCTTCTTGCCGGCCGAGGCTCCGGTGCCCGGCAGGTCACCGCCGGGGCGTGCGCCAGCGGCGCCGGCGCGGGCCGGTGCCGGGGGTGCGCCGGCGCGGGCCGGGCGCGGCGGCCCGAACTCGGGCCGCGCAGTGCGCGGCGGCATGTCGCGGCGCGCGTCGGTGGGGCGGCGGTCGTGGTCGCCGCCCGCGTGGTGCACCACGCCGCTGTCGTAGCGGCGGTCGCCCGCCGCGGGCTGCGGCGGACGTGCGCTCAGCGGCGGGCCGCCCGCGGGACGCCCGCCTTCGGGGCGCGCCGGACGCGGGCCGCCGGCAGCCGGACGGACCGACGGCGGCGGCGTGGGCCGGCCGGAGACGAAGCGCAGCGGCTCGGGCGCGGAAGGCGCCGCGGGCTGTCCGGGCGCCTCGGCGGCGGGGCGCTGCTCCTCGGCCGCGGGCGCTTCGGGCTGCACCGCCGCGGCGGGCGGCGGCTCGGCGGCTTCGAACGCGACGGGCTGCTCCGGCGCGAAATCCACCGTCTTGGCCGGACGCGCCGTCTCCGGACGCGCGGAAGCGGGCCGCACCGTCTCGGGGCGCGCGGCCTCGGGCGATGCGGACTCGGCCGCGGGGGCCGGCGTGACGTCGGCGGGCGGCGTGGCGGCGGTGTCGACCACGATGGTGGGTCCGCGCGGCTCCGCGCCGCCGCGGGTCACCAGGTCGGCGCCGCGCTCGGCGGCTTCCTCGGCCGCTTCGGCGCCCAGCGCGTCGGCCGCGTCCGCCATCGGCGACGCGGTCGAGTCCTCGCCGTCGCCCGGCTGGTCCTCGCGGACGCGGCGGCGGCGGCGGGGGGCCTGCTGCACGTCGCCGATGGCTGCCTCGACGGCTTCCACCGTGTTGACGTGACCGAGCCTGCGCTCGCGCTCGAGCACCGTGCGAAGCCGGGCGACGTGCTCGTCTGCGAGCGGCGTCATGTGGCTGCGCACGGGGATGTCCATCTCCCTCAGGAGGTGCACCAAAGCCTCGGCCGAAACGTCTAGTTCCTTGGCTACTTCGTACACACGCATATGGTGCAACTCTCTCCTGTGCTCGAACCTACGATGAAAGCGCGGCTGCCAGCTCGGCGGCCCGTCGTGCGAAGCTGTCGTTGGTGATCCCCACGGCCGAGACCGGGCCCCGCCCCGTGGCGGCGCCGATCGACTCCCGGCTCAGGCAGGTGAAGAAGCGCACCCCCCGTGCTTCCATGAGGGGAACCAGCTTCTTCGCTTGTGTGGGAGATGCGTCCGCCGCCACGATCACGCAGCGGACCTCGCCGTCGCGTACGGCCTGGCGGGCGGCGTCGGTGCCGCTGGCCAGGGCGCGCGCGCGCGCGGCGAGCCCGAGAAGGTCGAGGAGCGCCCGCTCCGGACGGGCCGGGACGGAACGCGTCTCGTCTTGCATTGCGATGCGCCTCAGACCGGCAAGTTCTCGGCGCCGCCCGAGGAAGTCAAGTCCTCCGCGGCTTCCGGGGCCTGGGCCGGGGCGGGCGCGGCGGCCTCGTCCTCCTCCACCGTCATCTCCTCGATGAAGGCCACCAGGCGGTCGGCCTCGGCCTCGCCGATGGCGGGGATGCGGAGCAGGTCGTCGCGGTCCAGATCGATCACGTCAAAAAACGTAGTATATCCGGCCGCTTCCAGCGCCGCCAGGGTCGCCGGGGCCAGGTCCAGGTCGCGCAGCGGGAAGTCCGAAGAGTCGTACTCCGAGTCCGCGCCGCCGCCGAACAGGGCGCGCTCGGCGCCGTGCTCCAGCCACTCGCGCGATCCGAAGAGGTCGATCTGCCAGCCGATGAGCTGCGACGCGAGCCGCACGTTCTGCCCGGCGCGGCCGATGGCCAGCGAGAGCTGGTCGTCGTCCACGATGGCCGTCATGGTCCGGGCCTCGTAGTCCGACACCACCTTGGCGACGCGGGCCGGGGCCAGCGCGCGCTTGGCGTACACTTCCGGGTCCGGGTGCCACGGCACGATGTCGATGCGCTCGCCGCCCAGCTCCTGCACAACGGCGCGCACTCGCGATCCCTTGAGGCCCACGCAGGCGCCCACCGGGTCGATCGACTCGTCGCGCGAGGAGACGGCCAGCTTGCTGCGCCCGCCGACCTCGCGGGCGCTGCCGCGGATCTCCACGATGCCCTGCTGGATCTCCGGCACCTCCAGGCGGAAGAGCGCGGCCACGAAGAGCGGGTCGGCGCGGGAGAGGATGAGGCGCGGCCCCTTGGGCGTCTCCTCCACCTTCTTCAGCACCGCGCGGATCGTCTCGCCCTGGCGGAACCGCTCGCGCGGGTTCTGCTCCTTCCACGGGATGATGGCGTCGGCCTCGCGGGCGCGGTTGAGCAGGACGACCAGCTTGCCGCGCTCCACCTGCTGCACCTCGCCGCTGAGCAGCTCGCCCACGCGCCCCTCGTACTCGTCGCGGATCTTCTGGCGCTCGCCCTCGCGGACGCGCTGCAGGATGCGCTGCTTGGCCGCCATCACGGCGTTGCGCCCGAACTGCGCGAACTCGACCGGCACCTCCATCATGTCGCCGACCTCGAAGTCCGGGTCGTCCCAGCGCGCCTCTTCGAGCGAGATCTCGCGCGAGGGGTCCTCGACCTCGGCCACGACCTCCTTGAGCACCACGATCCCGATGCGGCCGGTGCCCTCGTCGATCTCGATCTCGGCCTCCACGTTGGGGCCGTAGCGCTTGGCGAGGGCGGCCAGGATGCCGTCCTTGATCAGGTCGTATAGCTCGTCGCGCGAGAGGGCCTTGTTCGCCGTCATCTCGCGGAAGGCCGCGAGGATCTGCGTCGCGTTGTTCATGGCTGTCGTGGTCCTGTGAAGGAACGGGAGCGGGTGGAAGCGGCCGTCAGGGCTTGGGCTTCTTCCGGTCCCACCGGTAGATCAGGTTCGCGCCGTCGACCTCGGCTAGGGGCAGCTCAACCTCGGCGCCGTCTTCGAGGCGCAGCGCCACGGAATCTTCGCCGCGCGGGCCAAGCAGCGTGCCTTCCAGGCGGCGGGCGCGGCCGGCCAGCGGCTGCTTGCCGCGGACG
>DASRQW010000385.1 GCA_035696245.1 Longimicrobiaceae bacterium
CCACCACGCAGACCTCCATCTCCGGGCACTGCTCCAGCAGCTCCAGGCCGATGGTGCCCTGCCCCGCCATGATGGCGTCGTCGTCGAAGGGATGGATGAGCGTGAGGCCGCGCTCGTCGCGCAGCTCAAGCGCGCGCGCCATCGCTTCGTCGTAGACGGATCCGTGGAGCACCACCTCCGCGCCGAAGCGGCGGGTGTTCGAAACCTTCACCAGCGGCGTGCGCTCCGGCATCACGATGGTGGCGGGGATGCCCAGCCGCTGCGCGTGGCAGGCCACGCCCTGCGCGTGGTTGCCCGCGCTGGCCGCGATCACCCCACGGCGCCGCTCGTCGTCCGAGAGCGCGAGCATGCGGTTCAGCGCGCCGCGCTCCTTGAACGAGCCGGTGCGCTGCAGGTTCTCGAACTTGAACCACGCGTGGCCGCCGAACATCTCCCCGAACGTCTCGCTGGGGGTGCAGGGCGTCACCACGACCTGTCCGGCGATGCGCTCGCGGGCGGCGGTGATGTCTTCGAAGCGGAGCATGGCGGGGGCGTCGGTAGGTGGGCCCGCGGCACGTTGCCCGGGCGGTGCCGATGTGATAACCTCCCCCCGCGGGCGGGGCAAGGGCCGCGCCCGCGCCACCCGCGCACCCCCGGCACCGGCCCGTGCACCACCGCAGCATCACCGCGCTACGGCGCGCGCTGGCCGCCCGCGCCGCGCAGGTACACCCGCCGCACACGCCCGCGCCGCGGGCCGCCGTGGCACTCCTCCTGCGGCCCGCGGGGGACGACCTGGAGCTGCTGCTGATCCGCCGCGCCGACCGGGCGGGCGACCCGTGGTCCGGCCACATGGCGCTCCCCGGCGGCCGGGCCGAGCCTGCGGACGCGGACTCGCGCGCCACCGCCGCGCGCGAGACGCGGGAAGAGGTCGGCATCGACGTCGAAGCCGGCGGCGAGTGGCTGGGCGCGCTCGACGAGCTGTATCCCCGGTCGGGCGCCCCGTCCATCGTCGTCGCGCCGCACGTGTTCGCCGTCCCCGCATCCACCGAGGCCGTGCCCAACCACGAGGTGGCCGAGGCGCTGTGGATCCCCCTCGCCGAGCTGGCGCACCCCGAGGCGGCCACGGAGTACGTGTACCGCATGGAAGGCGGCGGCTCGCGCTCGTTCCCGGCGTACGGGGCGCGCGGAAACGTCGTGTGGGGCCTCACCTACCGCATGCTCTCGCAGTTCCTGGAGCTGCACGCCGCACTCGACGCGGAGGACGCACGGTGACACCGGCGCGCGCGCTGATCGTGGGATGCGGATACGTTGGCCTGCGCCTGGCGCGGCGCCTCACGTCGCAGGGCGTGGCCGTGATGGGCACCACGCGGACCCCCGCCCGGCTGGCCCAGATCGAGGCCGCCGGCGCCGTGCCCGCCCTGGCCGACGCGATGGACCCGGCCACGCTGCGCCCGCTCGTGGCGTGGCGCCCGCACGTGGTGTTCGACACCGTCCGCCCTCACCGCACCGGGGCGGACCGCTACACGGTGGAGAACACCGACAACGTGGTCGCCGCCCTCGCCGAGGCTCCCCCGGAAGCCGTCGTCTACGTCAGCAGCACCTCCGTGTACGGCCGCCGCGAGGGCGAGCTGACGGACGAGGACACGCCTGTCGCGCCGTCTTCGCCCGCGGGCGAGGCGCGCGTGGCGGCCGAGGGGGCGTACCTGGACGCGTGGCGCGACCACGGGCTGCCCGTGCGCATCTGCCGCGTGCCGGGCATCTACGGGCCCGGGCGGACGCTGCGGGAGCGGCTGGAAAGCGGCGCGTACCGGCGGCTGGACGACGAGAGCCACTGGGTCTCGCGCATCCACGTGGAGGACCTGGCGGCGGGGCTGATCGGCGCGTGGCGGAAGGGCGTGCCGGGCGGCATCTACCTGCTCTGCGACGACCAGCCCGTCACCGGAGAGGAGTACGCCGCGCTCACGGCCGGCCTGCTGGGCCTCTCGCTGCCGCCGGCCGTGTCGCGCGACGACATCCGCCACGAGCTGACGGCCAGCGCGTTCGAGCGGCGCGTGGGCGCCCGCCGCTGCAGCAACCGCCGCATGCGCGAGGAGCTGGGCGTCACGCCGCTCTACCCGTCGGTCCACGTGGGCGTCCCCGCCGCCCTCCGCGAAGAAGGCGCGATCTGACGGGTTCGCGAACGCCGTCCGTAGATGCAACCCGGCGCCGACGATCTTCCACGCGTAGGGGTGCGATTCATCGCATCCGAAAACGCCTCCGGCGCAACGATGGCCGGACCGTAGATTGATGGATGAGAACGCTTGCCGACGAGATCTCGGGTCGGTAGATGACCGGCTGATCGGCGCCGACGCCGCAACATCCGCCTCTCCCGGCGGGGCTCGTCCCGATCCGATGTAGCTCGCGATCAGCTCCGTCCCCGCAGCCGGCTGTTCGACTTCGTCGCACCGGGCGGCGGACGGCGTCATCTGCATCATCCGACGCCGCGGCGGGATTCGTGCAGTGCGCTGCCGGGCTTGCATTGCGCTCCGCACGGACCCTACGGGGACAAAGCGCGCGTAACCCATTCCCCCCACGCGGCATCCGGAGCGCCGCGCGTCGCACGATGGGGACTGTGGATGTGGAGCCGGGGCTCGCCCGCGCGAGCCGCACGCCGCGCGGAACGCCCGGCCGCATTGCGGCGTGCGGCACCCGCCGCAGATGGACGGAGTTCACGCCCACGAACCACACGGCACGGAGCGGCATGCCCCGAGAGACGTTCACGCTGGAGCTGACCGCCCGCCAGGCCACCGCGCTGCGGGCGCTCGCCGAGCGGGAGGACCTGCCGCCCGAGGTCTACGCCGCCGAGGTGCTGGTGAAGCACCTCTACCACGCCTACACGCCCGACCTGGCGCGCCGCACCGGCGCCCCCGCGGGCAGCGACGACGGAGCCGGCCCGCGGTGAGCCGCTCCCCACCCTACCACGCAGCCCGCTGATGCACGAAAGCTCGGTCACCTTCCTTCGGCAGCTCCTGGACACCCCCGGCCCGTCCGGGTTCGAAACCGCCCCCGCCCGCCTGTGGCGCGCCGAGGCGGAGCGCTTCGCCCACCGCGTGGACGTGGACGTGGCGGGCAACTCCGCCGCCACGGTGGGCTCCGGCGGCGCCCCGCGCGTGATGCTCGCCGGCCACATCGACGAGATCGGGGTGATGATCACCCACGTGGACGACGACGGCTTCCTGTACGTGGACGGCATCGGCGGGTGGGACCCCGAGGTGCTGGTGGGCCAGCGCCTTCGCTTCCTCACCCGCCGCGGCGACATCGTCGGCGTGGTGGGGAAGAAGCCCATCCACCTGATGAAGCCCGACGAGAAGGACAAGGCCGTGAAGATGATCGACCTGTGGGTCGACGTCGGCGTCGCCTCGCGGGCCGAGGCCGAGGCGCGCGGCATTCGCGTGGGCGACCCCGGCGTGGTGGACACGCGCCTGGTGGAGCTGGGCAACGGCCTCATCGCCTCGCGCTCGGTCGACAACCGCATCGGCGCGTTCGTGGTCCTCGAAGCCCTCCGCCGCCTCGCGGAAGGCGAACGCCCCGCGGCGGAGGTGACCGCCGTCGCGACCACGCAGGAAGAGATCGGCTACAGCGGTGGCGGGGCGCGCGTCTCGGCCTTCAAGCTGGACCCGCAGGTCGCCATCGTGGTCGACGTGACGTTCGCGACCGACGCGCCGGGCATCGACAAGAAGCAGGTGGGCGAGCGGAAGATCGGCAGCGGGCCGGTGCTGGCGCGCGGCTCCGCCATCCACCCCCTGGTCTTCGAGCGGCTGGCGGAGACGGCCGAAGCCGAGGGCATACCGTACAGCATCCAGGCGAGCCCCAAGTTCACCTCCACCGACGCGGACGCCATCTACCTGAGCGGCCACGGCGTCGCGACAGGCGTCATCTCCGTGCCCAACCGCTACATGCACAGCCCCAACGAGGTCGTGTCGATGGCCGACCTGGACGCCACCGTGCGCCTCATCGCCGCGTTCTGCCGCGGCCTGGACGCGGACACCAGCTTCGTGCCGCGCTGACGTGCTTACCATCGACGAGCTGGAGATGGGCGCGCCGCTGGAGGCGTGCTTCCACGCGGGGGCCGACGTGGAGCGCTGGCCGGAGTGGCTGCCGCACTATCGCTGGGTCCGCTTCCAGCGCAAGGACGCCTTCGGCACCGGGCTGGTGGAGATGGCCGCACGGCGCGGCTTCGGTCCTCTCGCATGGCCGGTGTGGTGGGCCTCGGAGATGCACCTGGACCACCAGCGTCCGGCGGTCATCTACCGGCACGTGGACGGGATCACGAAGGGGATGGACGTGGAGTGGACG
>DASRQW010000386.1 GCA_035696245.1 Longimicrobiaceae bacterium
GCTGCGCCGCCTCTGCTCCATCGCGCCGCTGCCGCTGCGCAGCGCCAGCCGGTACGAGGCGCTGGACCGCCGTGCATCTACCGACAGCATGACGGGGCTGCCCAACCGCGGCAGCTTCGAGGCGCGCCTGGCGACCGCCGCGAACTACTGGGATCGCTACAAACGCCCGTTCGGCGTGGTGATGCTGGACGTGGACCACTTCAAGCGCTTCAACGACACCTGGGGCCACGAGGCCGGCGACCGCGTGCTCAAGCACGTGGGCGAGACGCTGCGCGGCACGGTTCGCGAGATGGACCTGCCCGCGCGCCTGGGCGGCGAGGAGTTCGTGGTCCTGCTGCCGGAGACGGGCCTCCGCGCCTCGATGGAAGCCGCCGAGCGCATCCGCCGCGCGATCGAGGCCAAGCCGGTCATCTGGAACGGCCGGCCGCTCTCCGTGACGGCGTCGTTCGGCGTGGCCTCGTGCCCGGACTGCGTCCCGCTTCCGGCGGAAGTCCTGGCCGCGGCGGACGCGGCGCTCTACAAGTCCAAGGGCGCCGGCCGCAACCGCGTCACCGCCGCCCCGCGCGCCGGTGCGGGCGAGGACGACGGGCACTGAGCTTGCACGGACGGGAGATGCGGACAGAGGGCGGTCGTCGGAGCGCGTAAGTGATTGTGCTGCAAGGGGATTGACGGGGCGGGGAGGGCGGGTTAGATTGGAGACGTTGGAATTGACAATTCGGGTCATGGGGATGACTGGCTTCGACGTGTATGGTGAAGCCGTGGCAGCGTGCCGAGGTCCCAGATACCTCGTTAAGCCTCTGGAAAACTTGTACCTGCGAACGATAACTTCGCCCTGGCTGCGTAAGTAGAGTTCCCTTCGGGGAAATCCTTACCTCCCGTTCTGCGATCAGCCCCGCCCGAGGCGGGTCGTAGAGCGCCGTTAAATTCAGGCTGGTCTGCCCGAGCGCCGTGGTAGGGTAGACGAGATTACATGGCTGGTTCGCGATGGGCCTTCTGCTGGCCGATGAGCGGACGAGGAGAAAAGAACAGCGGAATACGCACGTAGACGTCGCGATGGATCTGTAGGCGGACCCGGGTTCGATTCCCGGCATCTCCACTCTGAAGAACGGGGCCGCGGACACTTGTCCGCGGCCCCGTTCTTCGTGTCCGTAGGTTCCACTTGCCTTTCAGCCTTCTCCCGCGGACAGCCTACTTTCGCTTCTTGGATCCAGGCTGCGTCGTTGCCGGCATGTCCGCAAGCTTCACCCGGTCGTAGCCGCGGCTCTTCGCGTCTTCCGGATGAGGTTCGATCCCGATCACCGTGATCATACCGTCTTCCGGCCCGTAGACCCAGAAGATGCGGCCGGCCGCGGGTGCGTTGTTCTGCAGGTAGCTTTCGAAGACCTTCCGTCCGCACCGTTTCGCCAGCGTTGCAATTTCGTGCGATACGAGCCCGGGGTGGCGCGGATTGTCGGCGAGGAGGCTCGCGGCCTCGACGAGGCGCTTGAACAACGCGTGCTCGTCCTTGGAAAGCGACCCCGACGCTAACTTCGCGTCGAGGTCGTTCCAGAGTGCTTCGACGCCCGGCTGGCCCTTCTTGATGACGAAGCTCACTCCTCGTCCGCGTCGAGGAGGCCGCGATACCGTGCGAAGTCGATCGCTCCACCCACGGAGCCTTTCTCGAGGTTGGCTACCGACTCGTCCATCATCGCAAGGGTTCTTGGAGCCACGGTAGCCGGACGGGCCAGCACGCGCGGCTCGAGCACGATCGTTCCGTCGTTCTGGACCATCATGTGATAGTGCTCGAACTCCGCGCCCGTCAGCGTAGCACGCTTCTTCGCGTCGAGCCGGATGTCGCGCTCGAACACCACGTTCGCGGGCAGATCTTCGGCGGCGGCGCGCTTGCGTGCGGAGCTTGCCTTGGGCATGACGGCCTCCCTGCGGGTGGGTACGTCCCAAAGTGGGATACCCAAATTTATCTTCGCCCAGATTCCCGGACAAGCTCGTCGCTCCAGACTTCTCGGCTACACCCGAAACCCGCTACGTCTGAGTTTCGGCGAGTCGTCCGATTTACGTCGCGTCCGGCATTGCCGGGCGGCTAAAGCCGTGGGCTACGACGGCGCGAAGTCTCCCTGCGGGGACTGGAAATGGTTGTGCCGCTGTGACTTCAATGGGCGCGACGAGCTCCAACCAACCCTCTCCCGCTTGCGGGGAGGGTGCGAGCCTAAGCGAGCGGGAGGGGGCGCCCCGCCTCGCTCCATCATCCCGCCGCGTTGACGATCCGCTCCACCTCCGCCAGGTCGTCCGGCGAGAGCTGCCAGTCCACCGCGGCGGCGTTGGCGCGGACCTGCTCGGGCGAGGTGGCGCCGGCGATGACGGAGGCGACGGCGGGGCGCGTGGCGAGCCAGGAGAACGCAAGCTCCAGAACCGTGTGCCCGCGCCCCTCCGCGAAGGCGATCAGCTGCTCGACGATGGCGAAGTTGCGCTCAGTGAAGTCCGCCGCGGCCCAGCCGGCGGCGCCGCGGCTGCCCTCGGGCATCGGCTGGCCCTGGCGGTACTTGCCGGTGAGCAGCCCGCTGGCGAGCGGGAAGAACGGGATGAAGCCGATGCCCAGCCGCTCGCACTCCGCCAGCACCTCCTTCTCCGGCTCGCGCTTGAGCAGGCTGTACTCGTTCTGCACGCTCACGAAGCGCGCGCGGCCCGCCGCCGCGTCCTCTGCCTCGCGCAGCATGGCGGCGGTGAAGTTGGAGCAGCCGATCTCGCGCACCTTGCCCGCGGCCACCAACTCGTCCAGCGCGCCCAGCGTGTCCGCGATTGGCACCGTGGGGTCCGGCTTGTGGAGCTGGTACAGGTCGATGTGGTCCGTGCCCAGGCGCCGCAGGCTGTCTTCCGCGGCGCGGAGAACGTAGTCCGGGTGCGCCCCCTGCCGCTCGTCGTCGATCTTGGCGCCGAACTTGGTGGCGATCACCACGCCCGCCCGCCGTCCGGCCAGTGCGCGGCCCAGGAACTCCTCGCTCTGCGTCTTGCCGTACGTGTCGGCCGTGTCGAAGAAGTTGATGCCGCGGTCCAGCGCCTCGTCCACCACGCGCCCGGTCGCCGCTTCATCGATCCGCATCCCGAAGTTGTTGCATCCCAGCCCCACGACCGACACCTCCAGCGATCCGATCTTCCGCGTCTCCATCGTCGTCCTCTCCCCGGTTCCGATCCATCCCGCCGCGAGCCGCCACGGGACCGCGAGCACCATGCCGCCGCGCCGCTCGTGGCGGACACGACGTTCATCGTCGGTCCGCCGTCGCCGTCTACCGGAACCACCCACCGCCCGACAAGCGGCATCGGATCCGCCGACAGGAAGTCATCTCCATACGGTTGCATATTGTATTCTCCGCCGTCATGTCGGTGAGCCGGAGCGTCGGACGCGAGCGGTGGTGGAAGCGGGAGATGTACGGCAGATGAGCAGATGGCGAGCGTCGTTGCGGGTCGTGGAGAGCGTCGTATCTTTCCGTGCAAAGCGGCGGACGGACTTTCGGCGGAAGGGCCGATGCAATGGCGGACGAACGGATGCGGGTGGTGCGCGGCGACATCACCAAGCTGCAGGTGGACGCGATCGTGAACGCGGCGAACTCGTCGCTCCTGGGCGGAGGCGGGGTGGACGGCGCCATCCACCGCGCCGCAGGGCCGGAGCTGGTGCACGAATGCCGCCTGCTGGGCGGCTGCCGCACGGGCGAGGCGAAGCTCACGCGGGGCTACCGGCTCCCGGCGCGCTGGATCATCCACACCGTCGGCCCCGTCTGGCAGGGCGGCGGGCATGGAGAGGACGAGCTGCTGGCGTCGTGCTACCGGAACAGCCTGCGGATCGCGGCAGAGGAGGGCATGGGCAGCATTGCGTTCCCCGCCATCAGCACGGGCGTGTACCGCTTCCCGCTGGAGCGGGCCACGGGCATTGCGGTGCGCGAGGTCCGGGACTTCCTGGCCGCGCACGACATGACGCGCGAGGTGGTGTTCGCCGCGTTCGGCGACGATGCGTATCATTGCTACTTGACGGCGATGGCGCCGCAGGGCTAAATCATATGGACACTTCGTCCATTGCATCACCGAACGCTTTCGCGAACCCACGTGCGGCAGCCGCGCCACCCGGCCGGCGGTGCCGCGGAACAGGGAAACCATGGAAGACCTGAAGCAGGTCCGCGAGCTCCTCGACGAGATCAACGCGGCCATCTCGAGCTACGACGCCGTGTTCAAGGAGACGGCGCGCGACATCCTGGTGGAGCACGCATTCCGCCGCCCGCCCGCGCGCGCCGCGTCGGCCCGCTCCGACCGGGACGAGGGCGGCGAGGGCGAGGACGAGGCGCAGCCCCGGCGCCGCGGCCGTCCGCGCGGCTCGGTGAACGCGCGGCGCGGCGGGCAGGGCATCGCCAGCCTGGTGGAGCGCTGGAGCCCGGAGACCATGGCCGAGCGCGCGCTGCTGGGCGCCTACTCGCTGGCCCGCGGCAAGGCCGACCGCACGGTGACCAGCCAGGCCATCAACGCCGAGCTGAAGAAGAACGGCCTGCCGGTGCCCAACATCACCCGCGCCATCGAGTCGAACCTGCGGGCCAAGCCGCCGCTGATGGTGCAGAAGAAGAAGATGGGCACCACGCGCCAGGCCCGTAAGCAGTACGCGATCACCACCGAGGGCGTGGAGTTCGTGGAGAGCCACCTGCGGGCGGACGAGGAGTAGTCTCGTCCGCAGGGGTGGAAGGGAGGGCCCGGGGCCACGGCGGCTCCGGGCCCTTTTCGCGTCCGGCACGTCCGTTTCACGCCGTTCCTCCCCCCGTGTCCACGACGTCCGCTCGCCGTGCGTCGTTGACACGGTCCTCCGCGCAGGTAGTTTACGCAGCGGCATGCGCCCGCAGCTCGCCCCCCGGCTGCACGCGGCACGGCTCCCGCCGCGCCGTGAGGCGGGGCGCAAGGAACCCTCATTCCCACACTCTTGCCCATCCTCCCGCAGCGTACCCGTCCATCCACGCCGTACGCCGGCCGCTACGTCGCGGGCTTCGCCGTGCTGCTCGCAGTGCTGGTGGGGCTGGTGGTGGTGGGCTATGCTAACTTCCGCCGCCTCGCCGAAGCGAACCGCTGGAGCCTGCACACGTACGCCGTGCTGGCAGCCAACGACGCCATGGAGGAGGCGCTGGCCACCACCGAGACGGCGTTCCGCGGTTTCGCGCTCACCGGCGACGCGGACCAGCTGGACGCGTGGGTGCACGGGCGCGAGCAGTTCCGCAGCAGCCTGGGCCGGGCGGTCGCGTTGACGCGGGACAACCCCGTGCAGCAGCGGCGCCTGGAGACGCTCCGCGCCATGGAGGTGCGCTGGGAGGCGATGCAGGGCGTGCCGCGCCCCGTGGCCGGGGGCGCCGGCGGGGTCCCGGACGCGCAGGCGCGGGCAGGCGGCGTGGCGCGCATCCGCGAGCGGGCGGTGCTGATGGACTCCATGCGGGCCGTGATCGGCCGGATCGGCGAGGGGGAGTCGGCGCTCCTGCTGCGGCGCGCGGCGCGCGCGGACGAGCTGAAGCGTTCCACCGAGGCGCTGATCCTGGGGGGCGGCGCGTTCGGCATCGCGCTGGCCGCGGGGCTGGCGCTGATGCTCACGCGCCGTACCCGCCGCGTGGCCGAGGCCAACCGCGAGCTGGCCGGC
Source organism: Longimicrobiaceae bacterium (assembly GCA_035696245.1). Taxonomy (NCBI): domain Bacteria; kingdom Pseudomonadati; phylum Gemmatimonadota; class Longimicrobiia; order Longimicrobiales; family Longimicrobiaceae; species Longimicrobiaceae bacterium. The sequence goes on from DASRQW010000386.1 coordinate 5,651, forward strand.
GAGGTGGGCGAGCGCAAGCTGGCGCAGCGGGCCGCCGAGCGGCTGGGCCGCCAGAACGAACTCATCCTGAGCTCCGCCGGCGAGGGCATCTACGGCGTGGACGTGGACGGCTACACCTCGTTCCTCAACCCCGCCGCGGCCGCCATGCTGGGCCGCGACGCCGCCGACCTGGTGGGCCGCCCGCTGGAGACGGTGCTCCAGCTCGAGGAGCCGTGCGACGGCGACGCGCGCGGCCACTCCGCAGTGCGCGAGACGCTGCGCACGGGCGCGACCCGCCGCCTGGGCCGCTGCTCGCTGCGCCGGGCCGACGGCTCGCGCTTTCCGGTGGAGCTGGTGAGCGCGCCGCTTCTGGAGGAGGGGCGCATCGCCGGGGCCGTGGTCACCTTCCGCGACATCACCGAGCGGCTGGAGGTGGAGCGGATGAAGGACGAGTTCATCTCGGTGGTCAGCCACGAGCTGCGCACGCCGCTCACCTCCATCCGCGGCTCGCTGGGCCTGCTGGCGGGCGGCAAGATGGGGGAGATGAGCGAGCGGGTGCAGCGGCTGCTGGAGATCGCGGTGCAGAACACCGACCGCCTGGTGCGCCTGATCAACGACATCCTCGACATCGAGCGCATGGAGTCCGGCAAGGCGACGATGGAGATGCGGACCGTGGAGGCGGCGTCGCTCGTGCGCGACGCGGCGGACGTGATGGAGGCGATGGCGGAGAAGGCGGGCGTCGTCCTCCGCGTGGAAGCCGTGGCCGCCGCGGTGCGCGCCGACCCGGACCGCATCCTCCAAGTGCTCACCAACCTCCTCTCCAACGCCGTGAAGTTCTCGCCCGCCGGGTCCGAGGTGTCGCTCTCGGCCGAGGCGCGCGACGGGCAGGTGCTGTTCGGGGTGCGCGACCACGGGCGCGGCATCCCCGCCGACAAGCTGGACACAGTGTTCGAGCGCTTCCAGCAGGTGGACTCGTCCGACTCGCGGCAGAAGGGCGGGACCGGCCTGGGCCTTGCCATCTGCCGCAGCATCGTGCAGCAGCACGGCGGGCGCATCTGGGCCGAGAGCGTGGCGGGGGAGGGCAGCACCTTCCGCTTCTCCATTCCCTCCGCCCAGCCGGCGGAGGCCGACGAGGCGCCCGCGGCCGCCGACGACGCCAGGGGTGCCCTGGTGATGGTGGTGGACGACGACGCCACGGTGCGCGCGGTCGTCACCCGCATCCTGCACGGGTGGGGCTACCGCGTCGTGGCCGCGGCCGACGGCGAGACGGCGCTGGAGCTGGCGCGCATCCGCCGTCCGGACGCCATCCTGCTCGACGTGGTGATGCCGGGGATGGACGGCTGGGAGACCCTGGGGGCGCTCAAGGGGATGCCCGAGACGGCCGCGATCCCCGTCATCATCCTGAGCGCGCTGGAGCCCGGCGACGCGGCTGCGGCGGCGTCCGAGGCGGTGGGGTGGGTGAGCAAGCCCTTCGGCGACGACGACCTGCTGCGGCAGCTGGAGGCGGCGGTGAGCGACCGCGCCAAGCACGGCCGCGTGCTGCTGGTGGAGGACGACGAGGGCCTGGCCGGGGTGCTGGCCGAGATCTTCGGGCGGCACGGCATCGAGACGGTTCACGCCGCCACCGGGCGCGAGGCCGTGGCGCTGGGGATCCAGCACCCGCCGGACATGATCGTGCTGGACCTGGCGCTGCCCGAGGGCGACGGCTTCTGGGTGGTGGACTCGCTGCGGCGGCACAACCAGCTGCGGCACGCGCGCCTGGTCGTCTACAGCGCCCGCGACCTGGACGCCGACGAGCGCGCACGCCTCATGCTGGGCCCCACCGAGTTCCTCACCAAGGGCCGGGTGGCGCCCCGCGACTTCGAACGCCGCGTGGTGGCGCTGCTGAACCAGCTCGTCCCCGCCGCGCCTTCCGCACCCGAGACGGACCGATGAGCGCCAAGCGAATACTGGTGGTGGACGACGAGGACGACATCCGCGAGGTGGCGCAGCTCAGCCTGGAGATGGTGGGCGGCTGGGAGGTGCTCACCGCCAGCTCCGGCGCCGAAGCCCTGCGCCGCGCCGCCGAGGAGCGGCCGGACGCCATCCTGCTCGACGTGATGATGCCGGGGATGGACGGCCCCACCACGTTCCAGCAGCTGCGCGGCGATCCCGCCACGGCCGCCATCCCCGTGATCCTGCTCACGGCCAAGGTGCAGCCGGCGGACCGGCGCCGCTTCGTGGACCTGGGCGTGGCCGGGGTGCTCGCCAAGCCGTTCGACCCCATGGAGCTGGCCGCGCAGGTGTCCGAAGCGCTGGGCTGGAGCGCGTGACCCTGGGCCCCCCCGCGGAAGGCGGCACACGCGTCCTGCTGGCGGGGCTGCCCGATACCGACCCGGCCTGGCTGGCCGCGCGCGTGCCGGGCGTGCGCGCCCAGTCCGCCGCCACCGGCGAGGCGGCGCTGGCGGCGCTGCGGGGCGGCGGCTGGGCCCTGGTGGTGGCGGACGACGCCCTGCCGGGGCTTTCCGCGCGCACGGTGCTGGAGCGCGCGGCCGAGGCGGCCGGCTGCCCGCCCGTGTTCCTGGTGCTCCCGCGCTCGGGCGCGGGGCTGTCGCACGGCGACGCGGCGCGGCTGGGCATCAGCCGCGTCTTCTTCCACCCGCTGGGGCCGGACGAGGTGGCGCGCCAGGTCGCCGCGGCGCTGGGGCTGCCGGAGCCCGGGCCCGAGCCCCGGGCGCACGCCGCCCCCTCGCCCGCGGCGGAGGTGGCCGGCGCGGTCGCCGCGCTGTGGGAGCGCTTCCGCGGCACCATCCTGGAGCGCGTGGACGTGGTGGAAGAAGCCGCGCTCGCGGTCCTGGAAGGGCGGCTCGACCCCGAGCTTCGCGGCCGGGCGGAGCGCGAGGCGCACAAGCTGGCGGGCAGCGTGGGCACCTTCGGCTTCGCGGAGGCGTCCGTCGTCGCCCGGCAGGTGGAGGGCGTGCTCTCCGGCACCGCCCCCCTCGGCTCGGCGGAGGCATTGCAGCTCACCGACGCCGCCGTCGCCCTGCGGACCGAGCTGAGCCGCCCCGCGCCGTCCAGCCCCGCATCTCCCGCGGGCACCGCATCTCCCGGCGGCTCCGCATCTTCCGGCGGGGCGACGTCTCCGCCCGGCGCCGCATCTCCCGGCACCACATCTCCCGAACCCGCATCTTCCGCCCTCTCGTCGTCCGACGGGACGGCGGCATCTCGCGCGTCCGGCGACGGCTCGCCGGCCGACGCGTCTCAGGCCGTGGTCGGACGGGCGCAGGGGCGGGACGGCGGGGCGCCGGTGCAGCGGCTGCTGATCGTGGACGCGGACGCGGAGCTGGGCGACCGGCTGGCGATGGAGGCTTCGGGACGAGGGATGGCGGCGCGCGTGGTGGGCAGCGTCGCGGCGGCGCGGGAGGCCCTGCGGCAGGGCGGGGTGGACGCGGTGCTCATCGACCACGACGTGCCCGAGGGCGAGGACGCGGCGCTGGAGCTGATGGGCGAGCTGTCCGAGCGCGAGCCGCCGGTCGCCGTCGTCGCGCTCACCGCGAGGGCGACGCTGGCGGACCGGGTGGACGTGGCGCGGCGCGGCGGGCGCGGCTTCGTGCAGAAGCCGGTGACGCCCGGGCGGGTGCTGGACACGGTGCAGGAGGTGCTGCGGGGCTCGCGCGCGCACGGAAGCTCGGTGCTGGTGGTGGACGACGACGAGCACGTGCTGGGCGCCGTCCGCTCGCTCCTCTCGCCCACGGGCGTGGACGTGCACACGCTAGACGACCCGCTGCGCTTCTGGGACGCGCTGGAGGCCCACGCGCCGGACGTGCTGGTGCTGGACGTGGACATGCCGCACGTGAGCGGCTTCGAGCTGTGCCGCGTGGTGCGCAACGACCCGCGCTGGAAGTCGCTGCCGGTGCTCTTCCTCACCGCGCGGACCGACGCGGCCAGCATCCAGCGCCTCTTCGGCTCCGGCGCCGACGACTACGTGGCGAAGCCGTTCGTGGGGCCGGAGCTGGTGACGCGCATCACCAACCGCCTGGAGCGGGTGCAGCTGCACCGCGCGCTGGCCGACACCGACGCGCTCACCGGCGTGGCCAACCGGCGCAAGAGCGAGGAGTCCATCACCCAGCTCCTGCGCCTGGCGGCGCGGCAGCAGCAGCCGTTCTCAGTGGGCATCGTGGACCTGGACTTCTTCAAGCTGGTCAACGACCGCGCCGGCCACGCGGTGGGCGACGAGGTGCTGCGGCGCCTGGCCAAGCTGCTGCTGCGCAGCTTCCGCGCGGAGGACGTGGTGGCGCGCTGGGGCGGCGAGGAGTTCGTGGTGGGGATGTACGGGATGGAGAAGGACGACGGCGTGACGCGGCTCATGCGCACGCTCGACGCGCTGGGCGAGGAGCCCTTCACCGACCGCGACGGCGAGGTCTTCCACGTGGCCTACAGCGGCGGCGTGGCGCAGTACCCGCAGGACGGCGTGGAGCTGTCCGCCCTGTACCGCGCGGCCGACGGGGCGCTGTTCCAGGCCAAGGGCGCGGGCCGCGGGCGCGTGCTGCCCGCCGGGTGGACGCCCGACGCGCCCCAGCGGGCCGAGAGCGTGGACGTGCTGGTGGTGGACGACGACGACGCCATCGCCCGCCTTCTCGTGCACGCGCTGGAGACGCGCGGCTTCCGCACGCGGTGGATCGCGGACGGGCAGACCGCGGCGGACTCGCTCCTCGGCCAGCGGCCCAGGCTGAAGGCGCGCGTGGTGCTGCTGGACGTGGACCTGCCGGGGCTGGACGGCCTGGGCCTCCTGCGCGCCCTGGCCCGTGACCGCGTGCTGGACCGGACGCGGGTGATCATGCTCACCGCGCGCTCGGTGGAGACCGAGGTGCTCCAGGCGCTGGACCAGGGCGCCTACGACCACGTCGCCAAGCCGTTCAGCATCCCCGTCCTGGTGCAGCGCGTGCGCCGCGCCATGCGGGGCTGACGCGGCGAGATGCCCTCCTCCCTCCAGCTTCTCCACTTCGCCCTGGAAGTCCTGGGCCTCCTCTTCGCCGTCACCCTGGCCGCACTATTCGGCCATGGATTGTGGATGGTGCGCACCCAGCGCCGCGCCGCGGTCCCCCTCGCCCTCGGGCGCGAGGCGCTGCTCGCCGTCGCCGCGGGTGAGCCGTTCACCGAGGAGGACTTCGCCGTCCTGGAGTCGCTTCCGCGCAGGTACCAGATCCGCCTGTTCGTGGAGCTGGCGGCGAGCGTGGCGGGCGCCAACCGGGGCGACCTGAACGACCTGGCGCGGCGGCTGGGGATCACCGAGGCGGGGGAGAGGCTGTGCCGCAGCCGGCTGTGGTGGCGGCGCCTGCGGGGCGTGCGCCTGCTCGCGGCCGTGGGCGGGGGCGAGGGCGTGGTGCCGGGCCTCTTCCGCGACGCCAGCGACGCGGTGCGGGCCGAGGCGGTGGAGTGGGCGGCAGACCATCCGTCGGCCGTGGTGGTGCGCGCGCTGCTGGAGCTGCTGCCGGAGCCGCAGGGCGCCGCCGGTTTCGCGCTGCGCGACTCGCTGCTGCGCATCGGCGCGCCGGTGGTGCAGCCGCTGGAGGAGTACATGGAGACGCACGGGGGCACCGCGGCCGAGGCGGCGCTGGAGGTGGCGGTGGGCCTTCCCGACTCGCGCTTCACCCCGGCGGCGCTCCGGCTCACGCACGACGCCTCGCCCGGCGTGCGCGCCCGCGCCGCGGCGCTGACGGGAGCCATCGGCGGCGACGCGGCGGTGTCCACGCTCACGCGGCTGCTGGAGGACTCGGACGCGGGGGTGCGCGCCGCCGCCGCGCGGTCGCTCGGGCTGCTCGGCCACTGGCCCGCCGCGCCCGTCATCGCCCGCCTGCTGCGCGACGGCTCGTGGGACGTGCGGCGCGAGGCCGGGCTGGCGCTCCGCTCGCTGGGCAGCCCCGGCCAGCTGCTGCTGCGCCGCGCGCTGGAGGGCGACGACGCCTTCGCCGCCGACATGGCGCGCCAGGTGCTCGACCTCCCCAGGTCCGCCGCGGGCCGGCGGGCCGGATGAGCTTCGCAGAGGTCGTCACGCTCGTCCTGGTGCGGCTGGAGACGGCCATCCTCGTCTACTTCCTGGCCGTCAACCTCTGGTACGCCGTCCTCCTCGTCAGCGCGTCGCTGGAGATGCGGTTGCACTCGCTGCACTCGCGCGGGCAGGCGCGCTGGAAGATGCTGGGCTCCCGCGCATCTCCCACCATCAGCATGCTGGCCCCGGCGTACGGCGAGGAGGCGACCATCGCCGAGAGCGTGCGCGCGCTGCTCGCCCTGTACTACCCTAACCTGGAGATCGTCGTCGTCAACGACGGGTCCAGGGACCGGCAGATGCAGGTGCTGATCGACCAGTTCGAGCTGGTGCCCATCCACCCGGTGTACCGCCGGCTGATCCCGTCCAACGACGTGGTGGGCCTCTACCGCTCGCGCACCCATCCCAACCTCGTGGTCGCGGACAAGGTGAACGGGGGCAAGGCCGACGCGCTGAACGCGGGCCTCAACCTGGCCACCGGCGAGCTGGTGTGCGCCATCGACGCCGACACGCTGATCGAGCCGGACTCGCTGCAGCGCATGGTGCGGCCCTTCCTGGACAGCGATCAGGTGCTGGCCGTGGGCGGCACCATCCGCATCGCGAACGGGTCGCGGGTGCGCGGCGGGCGGGTGGTGCAGACGTCGGTGCCGCGGCGCGCCATCCCCGGCTTCCAGACGGTGGAGTACCTGCGCGCCTTCCTCTTCGGCCGCCTGGGCTGGAACCGGCTGGGCGGCAACCTCATCATCTCCGGCGCCTTCGGCCTCTTCCGCCGCGACAGCGTGCTCGCCGCCGGCGGCTACGCGCACGACACCGTGGGCGAGGACATGGAGCTCGTGCTCCGCCTGCGCCGCCACGGCTACGAGACGGGCGGGCCGCACCGCATCGACTTCGTGCCGGACCCGGTCGCCTGGACCGAGGCGCCGGAGACGCTGCGCGTGCTGGGCCGCCAGCGCGACCGCTGGCACCGCGGCCTGGCCGACGTGCTGTGGCGCCACCGCGGGCTGCTCTTCAACCCGTACTACGGCGCGATGGGCCTCGTGGCCTATCCGTACTTCCTGCTCGTGGAGCTGCTCGCGCCGCTGGTGGAGGCCATCGGCATCCTCGGCCTGGTGGTCGGGCTGTTCATGCACGCCGTCGACGTGCCGTTCGCCATCCTCTTCTTCCTCACCGCGTACGGCCTGGGCGCGCTGCTCACCACGGCCACGCTGGTGCTGGAGGAGATGACCTTCCGCCGCTACGACACCCTGCGCGACCGCATGCTGCTGGTGGCCTGGACGCTGCTCGAGAACTGCGGCTACCGCCAGCTCACCGTGTGGTGGCGCCTGCGCGGCCTGGTAAGCTACCTGCGTGGCAGCAAGCAGTGGGGCGCCATGGAGCGCCGCGGCTTCCAGCCCAAGCCCGCGAACGCCCCCTCCCGCCGCGCGGACGACGCGCCCCCGCTCGTCCCATGACGAAGGTCGGCCGTCCCGCGCGAACGTTTCGCCCACGCGGCCGATGCGGAAACGTTAGAACCCAACCCTCTCCCGCTTGCGGGGGAGGGTGCGAGCCTAAGCGAGCGGGAGGGGGGGGCCCCCGGATGCGCAAGTCCATGATACCTCGGGAGATGTGAATGCAGTCACCCTACGGTTCGATGCAACACATCTCCGCAGATGCGAAGCGGTCCTTCACCCGCGCCGCATCTCCGCTGCTCGTCCTGCTCGCGCTTTTTCTCGGCGCTCGGGCGGATGCGCAGGAGACGGCGTGCCCGCGCGCGGCCGGTGCGCAGGTCGAAGCGGGCTGGACCGCCTACAGGGCAGGGCAGATGGCTGCCGCGCGCACCGCCTTCGAAGCCGCGCTCCGCCGCTGCCCGGACGATCCCGGCGCGCGCACCGGCCTCGGCTACGTCCTCCTCCGCTCGGACGACACCCCCGGCGCCCGGCGCGCGTTCGAGGCGGTGACGGTCGCATCTCCCAACAACGTGGACGCCCTCGTCGGCCTCGGCATCGCCGCGTGGCGGCAGGGCGACCTTGCCGCCGTGCGCACCGCGTTCACCCGCGTCCACCGTATCGACCCCAGCAACACCGATGCGCGCGACTACCTGGCCCGCCTGCCCGAGGCGCCGGAAGCCAGCGTCGTCCGCGCCCCTCTCGTCCTCCCCGACACGCTCGTCTACCCGTCGCGCACGCACGGCGACCGCTTCGAGGTCCGCACCGCGCGCGGCTGGCAGCCGTTCTACGTCAAAGGCGTCAACCTGGGCGCGGCGCTTCCCGGAAAGCATCCCAGCGAGTTCCCGGACAGCGCGACCTATGCGGGGTGGATCGCCGGGATGTCGGAGATGGGCGCCAACACGGTGCGCGTCTACACCATCCACCCGCCCGTCTTCTACCGCGTGCTGCGGCAGTGGAACCTCGCGCATCCCAGTAACCCTCTGTGGGTGATCCACGGCGTGTGGACCGAGCTGCCGGAGGACGACGACTTCGACGGGCCTGCGTGGGAGGGCGACTTCTTCGCCGAGATGCACCGCGTGGTGGATCTCCTGCACGGCCGCGCCGACATCGCCCCGCGGCCCGGCCACTCCAGCGGCTCGTACACGGCGGACGTCTCGCCGTGGGTGCTGGCGTACATCATCGGCCGCGAGTGGGAGCCGTTCAGCGTCGTCGCGTACAACCAGCTCCGCGCGGGGAGAACCGGCTTCGGCGGGCGGTATCTCACGGTGAGCGGCGGCACTCCGATGGACGCGTGGATGGGCAAGGCGTGCGAGGAGATCGTTGCGTACGAGATGCGCACGTACCGCGCGCAGCGGCCGGTCGCCTACACCAACTGGCCCACGCTGGACCCGCTGCACCACCCCACGGAATCCACCGTGTCGGAAGAGATCGCGATCCGCGAGCGGCTGGGCGAGCAGGTGGGCCGCCGCCCGCTGGAGTACGACAACGACGCCACCGGGCTGGACGCCAGCATCGTCCGCCCCACCGCGGCGTTCCCGGCGGGCTACTTCGCGTCGTACCACGCGTATCCGTACTATCCGGACTTCATGGTGCTGGACCCCGGATACGGCCGGGCATCGTCTCCCGAAGGCCGTTCCAACTACTTCGGCTACCTGCGCGAGCTGAAGGCGCACCACCCCGGCATGCCCGTCGTCATCTCCGAATACGGGGTGCCGGGCAGCATGGGCAGCGCGCACCTCCAGCCGCAGGGCTGGCACCACGGCGGCCACACGGAAGAGGAGATGGCCGCGGCCGATGCCCGGCTGACGAGGGAGATCGCCGAGTCGGGGATGGCCGGCGGTGCCATCTTCGCGTGGATCGACGAGTGGTTCAAGAAGAACTGGATCACCATCGAGTTCGAGATCCCGCTGGAGCGCAACCGCCTGTGGCTCAACAGGTTGGATGCGGAGCAGCACTACGGCATGATCGCCATGGAGCCCGGCGTCGTGGTCCCCGGCCGCACGCTGGCGGACCGGCTGCCGGCCTGGCGCCGCATGCCCGCGCTGTACGCCACGGCGGACGGCGCGACGGTCCGCGCCGCGGCGGACGAAGCGTACCTGTGGGTCTTCGTGGACCGCGGCCGTGGGCCCGCATGGAAGGACCTCTACCTCGGCTTCGACGTGGTCAAGCCGGAGGCGGGCGACTTCCGCTGGCCGGGCGCCGTCGGCCAGCGCCTGCCCGTCGGCATCGAGTTCGCCCTGCACGCATCGGGAGACGAGGTGCGGCTGATGGCCGATCCGCCGTCGAACCCGTTCGCCATCACGCTCAACACGCAGATCCGCGGCGGCACGGTCACGCCGCCGCCGGCCATCTCCAACCCGCTGCCGGGCTTCTTCTTCGGCCGCTGGGAGCAGCACTTCAACCGGCCGTTCATCAGCCTGGCCAACGACGATGGGCGATACGACTCGCTGCGCGTGGTCACCAACCGCCGCCGCTTCGGGCGCGACGGGACGGAGTACGCCGGGTTCGGGTACGACCGCGGCATCCTGCGCCAGGGCGAGCCGCCGGACGGCGCGTGGGAGCGGCTGGACCGCGAGGGGGTGATGGAGATTCGCATCCCCTGGGGCCTCATCGGCTTCACCGACCCCAGCGAGCGCCGCGTGCTGCAGGACGCGCCCGGCGCCACCGCGGCGAACGACTTCGGCACGGTGACGGTGCCCGGCATCCGCATTCTCGGCGCGATGGTGGATGGGGGAGGGCGCTGGCGCTCGTTCCCGGCGAGCGGCCGGGCGGCGGACGTGCCGGTCTTCACCTGGCCCGCGTGGGAGCAGCCGCGCTACGTCGCCCGCCGCCGGCCCGCGTTCGATTCGATGCGCGACGCCTTCACCCGCATGAACCCCGTGGTGATGACGGCTTCGGGAGACGGTCGATGATCCGCCGTGCCTTCCTTCCGCTCGTCGTGGCGCTCCTCGCCCTCGCCGCCGCACATCGTCCGGCAGATGCGCAGAGGACGGCGGCGGACAGTGCATGGACGAGCGGCGACATGGCTACGGCGGAGCGGCTGTATTCCGCGCGGCTCGCGGCCGACTCGACCGACCAGCTGGCGCTGCACCGCATGGCGCTGATCCTGGCTTGGGCGCAGAAGTACGACGAGAGTATCCACCTGTTCGACCGGCTGCTGGCGTACGCGCCGGACAACCGCGAGGCGTACGTGGACCGGGCGCGGGTGATGGCCTGGCGCGGCGACCCCGCCGCGGGCGTGGAGTCGCTGAACCAGCTTCTCGCCCGCGACCCCGCGTACCTGCCGGCGCTCCAGGCGCGCGCGCAGTTCCAGTCGTGGGCGGGCGCCTACGACGCCGCGCTCGCCACGTACGGCCAGATCCAGCGCATCAGCCCTGAGGATCGCACCGTGGGCTACGACCGGGCGCGCGTGCTGGGCTGGGCGTCGCGCTTCGGCGCCGCGTCCGCCGTGTACGACTCGCTCCTGCGCGTGAACCCGAACGACCGGGCGGCTCTGCTGGGTCTGGCCCAGGTGCTGACATGGTCGGGGAAGGCGGATTCCGCGTCCGCCGTGTACCGGCGCGTGCTGGCCGCGCACCCCGGCGACCTGGACGCGATGCGCGGCCTGGCGCGAGCCTCCGCGTGGGGCGGACACCTGGTGACGGCCGAGCGGGAGTGGAGGGACGTCCTCGCGCGGAAGCCGGACGATCCGGCGGCGCTGGTGGGGCTCGCGCAGACGCTGCGGTGGCAGGGCAGGGACGCCGCCGCGCTGGAGGCGGTGGAGCACGCGTTGCGCGTCGCGCCCACGGACAGGGATGCGCGCGCCGAGCTGCCGTTCGCGCGGCTTCCATTCGTCCCCCGCGCCGCGCCCTCGTACACGTACGAGTCCGACTCCGACGGCAACCGCATCCACACCGCCACGCTCTCCGGCGGCTGGCGCCCCGTGCCGCGGCTGGACGTGCGCGGCGAGGCCTACTTCCGCCACGCGCGCGACAACGGTGAGGCTGATGCAGAGGCTGAGGGCGGCGCCGTCACGCTCTCGACGCAGCTCGAGCCGGGCTGGACGCTCTCCGGCACCGGCGGCCTCAGCACGTCCAACCTCGCAGGCGGACGGGTGACCCCCGTTGTGCGCGCGAGCGTGGCCACGCCCGGCCGATACAGGACGAATGGCTCGCTAGCGTACTCGCACTCCGCGGTGGACGGCACGTCGCTGCTCATCCGCCAGGCGGTGACGATGGACGAGCTGGGCCTCTCCGCCAGCTTCGCTCCGGCAGACGGATGGAGTCTGAGCGCAGGCGGCGGCGGCGCGCGCTACCACGGCCGCGTCTCCGGCGAGCACAACGACCGTTGGAACGCCCAGGCCGCCGTCTCACGGCGCGTGTCGAGCCTCTTCACGCTCGGCGTGGGAGCCCGCGCCTTCGGCTTCAAGCGTGACCTCACCGACGGCTACTTCGACCCGGACTTCTACGGCCTCGCCGAGCTTCGCGCGCGCCTCAACCGCGAGACGAAGCGCTGGGCCGTCGGCGCGGAGGTCGCGCCCGGCGTCCAGCAGGTGCGCCACAGCGGCGATCCCTCCGGCTCCTTCCGCGCGACGGGCAGCCTGGCGCGCATCTTCGGCCCCGGCCGCCAGCTAGGCATCTCCGGCGCCTTCGCCAACTCCGGCCTCACCCGGCTTTCGCCGACTGACACGAACTCGGCCTACCGCTATCACGCGGTAAGCGTGAACGGGACTTGGAGTTTTTGACCTTCCGATCCTGTCGAACGTCGGCGAACCGATAGCATAAGAGATCCATCCAGACAGTTCGGATGGGATCGCGACCCAGAGGGAGATTTCGTTCAGCACCCCTGGGCCCGACGAAGATCCGCATGGTGGAAACCGGACAAGATTCCGGTTGTGCGAATACGGTCCTGCTCATACGTTCTCAAAACCAGCAGCACGCCAGCCTTCGTTTTTCGCTCGTCTGTCCCACTGCACACCATCTCCCGGCGTGCAGTCGCAATGCAGCCGTCTTCGACAAATTCCACCTTTATCACACGATTTCGCATGATGCCCTTCCTCCGGCTCGTCCGCTCGGCTTCCCTCTCCATCGCACTGATCCTTCCTGTTGCGTGGACCTCCAACGCCGCCGCGCAGTGCAGTCCCACGCGCGCGGAGGCGGTCCAGGGCGTGTATCGCCAGGTGCTGGAGCGCGAGGCGACGCCGGGTGAGGTGGCGTTCTGGCAAGCCCCGCCAGACAGCGCACGGAGCATGCGCTACATCGTGCAGCAGGCCGTCTACTCCGTGGAGTACCAGACGCGCTTCGTCAACGGACGCACGAACGCCGACGTGACGAAGCAGCTCTACCTGCACCTGATGGCGCGCGAGCCGGTGGGCACGGAGTGGAGCTCGGCACCCGTGGGCAGCGACTGGTCAGGGGTGATGAACGCGCTGGTGGGCAGCAGTGAGTACACGGCACGGTTTGGTGATCGCGGGGTGCCGGGCAGCCCCATGCAGGTGTGGGACTGCACGAAGCCGGGTGTGTCGCTCGAGCCCGCGCAGGCATCGGCGACGCAGATGCGCGGCATGTGCCTGACGATCGCCGTCTCGGGCGGCGCGTACGAGTGCGGGGACCTGCGCCTGGCGCACGCGCTGCCGTCGGTGCGCATCCGCAGCAAGGCACGGACTCCCGTGCTGCTCTACAACAGCCAGCACGCACAGCCGCACCCGCTGGTGGGCGCCTACGTGACGCTGCCCGCCGCGGCCGACCGGGTGGACGCCACCGTGGCGGTCGCCGGGCAGTCACAGTCCCACACTGGGAGTTGGACGGGCTGGGGCGCGAACGTGTCGCGGCGCATCACCATTGGCTGGGACTGGGACCTGACGAAGGAGACGGGCCTCTACCCGTACACGCTGCAGGTCACCGCGTACTCCGGCAGCAACGTAGTGGCGAGCTACACGGCACAGGGCGAGATGGCGGTTGTCAACCGCTCCGCCTCGGCGTTCGGGGCGGGATGGTGGCTCGCGGGCTTCGAGCAGGTGATCCCCATCTCGAACAACCGCCTGCTGTGGGTGGGCGGGGACGGGAGCACGCAGGTCTACAACCCCGCGAGCTCCGCCTCGTACGTCTGGTACGGCGACGTGGTCTCGCGCGCCGACACGATCCGGCAGTACGCGCCCACGCAGGCGTACGGCATCTACGTGCGCGAGCTGCCGGGGAAAGCGAAGCTGTGGTACGACTCGCTGGGCTGGCAGAACGCCAGCGAGGACCGCTTCGCACATCGCACGATCTTCGACGTGGACCCGGCCACGAAGCGGCTGAGCACGATCCACCTCTACGGCGTGAGCGGCTACCAGTACGGCTTCACCTACGCCAACGCAGGGAAGCTGAGCGCGGCGACGCTAACCGCCGGCACTGCGCAGCGCAGCGTCACGATGTCGGTGGATGGCACAGGCCGGCTGACGCAGTTCACCGACCCGGACGCCACGACCGAGGTGATGACGTTCGACACCGCCGCCCTCACGCCGCGGCGCGTGGTGAAGCAGACGGACGCGCGAGGCACCGTCTCGCGGTACGGGTACGATGCAGGTGGCAAGCTGGCGAACTCACGCCTGGAGATGCAGGGGCAGGGCTCGGACATCGTGCTCGGCTTCCAAGCGCAGGAGACGCGCGGGCTGGCGCCGAAGCCAACCGACCCACCGGGCGCGCCCGCCTGGACGACGGACACGTACACGCTGATGGGCGGGCCGCGCACCGACAGCACCATCTACAACCGCTTCTGGCTGGACCGCTGGGGCGGGCCGCGCAAGGTCGTCAACGCCCGCGGCGACTCGACCGCGGTGGTAGTACGAGGAGATCCGCGCTTCCCGGGAGCGGTCACGCGCATGGACGCGCTGGGCGCCGGCGGTACACGCATGATCAGCCGCGCCTGGTACAACGCCCGCGGCGGCGTAGACAGCACGATGGTGATGAACCCGCTGGGCGACGGCGCCAACCCGGTCACGAAGTACACGTACGGCAACACGAGCTGGCCGGACTTCGTGACGGAGGTGAGGTCGCCGACGGGGCTCATCACGAAGATGCACTACGATGCGGCGGGCAACCGCGACTTTCAGCAGGTGGGGCAGGACAGCATGCGGGGCGTCCGCTACCACTACGACTCGGAAGGTCGCGTGGATTGGGTGCGGAGCGCGGCCGCGGCGGCTCGCGGTGAGGCCGCGGAGCAGGTGCTGTACGACGCCGTGCTCGGCAACCCGAGCGAGACGCTGAGCCCCCTCGGCGCGCGCACCACCTCGCTGAGCGACGCCTACGGCCGCGTGATCCGCACGCGCAGCTACATCGACGCCGACTCCACGCACGTGGCCACCGACAGCACGGTCTACGACGTGATGGACCAGGTGACGCACACGTCCAGCTACGCGCCGTCGCTCCAGTACACGACCGTCGCCGGCAGCCTGATCAAGCAGACCGCGCATCCTACGCTGCACGTGCAGAACTTCTATGACCACGGCGGGCTGCTGCTGCGCGTGGACCGGTGGTCCGATCCAGACAGCCTGAGCATCGGCACCATCTCCACCCGCTGGCACTACGACCCCGCGGGGCGGAAGATCTCTGAGATGGCGCCGGACAACACGCCGGGCGACACCACGAACAACCCGGTCGAGCGCACCTACTACGACTTGGCCAGCAACGCGGACTCGGTGGTCACCCGGCTGGGCGACCGCATCAAGATGAAGTACGACGTGCTGAACCGCCTCACCGACCGCTACGTCCCCTCGCGCACCGACGTGAGCGGCCCGATCCCGGGCGACACCTCGCACTTCGAGTACGATGCGGCCGGCAGCATGCTCGCGGCGAACAACGCCACCGCGCGCATCTCACGGACGTACTTTCCCGGGGGTGCACTCAACACCGACCGCTCGTGGGTGGCGAAAAGCAATGGCAGCTTCGTCTCGGGTCAGCACGACTACACCATCAGCCACGTCTACGACCTGGAAGGCCGGCAGGTCGCGCTCAATCACCCGCGGAGTCTCACGCAGGACAGCGCCGCGTGGCAGACGACGTACGCCTACGACGACTCCACGGGCGCCCTGGCCTCGGTGACGGACCCGCTGGGGCACATCAACCGCTTCAGGTACACGCGCGAAGGGCAGCTCGACACGCTGGTGCTGCCGGGCAACATCCGGGAGACGCACCACTACGACGCGGACGGCCGCATGACGCGCCGCATCCGCGGAAGCCTCTACGACGACTCGCTGGTCTACGACCGCCGCGGCAAGGTGACCACCGCGCGCACCATGTCCGACATCCAGCAGATGGCGTACGACGGGCTGGGGCATCTGGTGTGGAGCTTCCAGGACCGCATCGTCAACACACCCCAGGAGAGCGACTCCGAGGAGGAGTACGGTTTCGATGCGCTGGGCAACACCACCTTCCGGCTGCGGACGGGCATCGCGCCGGGGCAGGTCAACGCCGCCGGCTACCCGATCCACGAGAGCTACGAGCTGGGCACGGGCCGTCACCTCGGCTCCCACACGCCCACGAACAGCACGATCCGCATCGCCCAGCAGCGCCACGAAAAGCGCGTCTTCGACGCCGCGGGCGATGCGGTGAGCGACACCACGATTGCAGGCTTGCAACTCCAGGTCGCGGGCAGTGGCTCGAAGCCGGAGAGCTACTACATGACGGAGTTCGTACAGAGTTGGAAGATCGACGATAGCAATCAGATCACCCCTGGAGCGACGGACACCCTTTCCAACACGAGTGGCTCCGACCAGTCGGGTAGGCAGGTTCTTTTCACGAACAGCAGCTACAGGGCGGACGGCAAGCTCGCCACCTTTCGGCGCGACGCGGACTGTCTGTACAGCCTCGCCGCTGCGAGCTGCACCGGCCAGGCCCCGGCGCACGGCTCTCAGGACATGACGGAGCAGTATGGGTACGACGCGTTAGGCCGGCGAGTCCTCGTCCGCACTAACACGCCTCCGGGCAGCTACCCGGGAGGAACGGCACTGCCGGGACAGTGCCCGAATGACCTGCCGCGCTGCGACAACACGACGAAGCGGACCGTGTGGGACGGCGATCAGGTGCTGTACGAGATGCGTTACCCGAACACCCAGACGGACAAGGAGACGGGGCTCGACACCACGAACATCCTGGCGCAGGCGCACCGGGCGGAGGTGGACAGCACGGCCCAGGGCCACGCGTACGGCGGGCCGAACACCTCCGCGTGGGCGCCGAGCGGGCGAGTGGCATACGTGCACGCGGGCGGGCTGGACCAGCCGCTCGGCCTGATCCGGATGGACGACAGCTACGACTTCCCCGATCCCGTGCTGATCGTACCGCACGCGAACTGGAAGAGCGCGTACGAGACGAGTACCTTCGACGATGGGTACTCGACACGCTGCAAGACGGTGTGGATGCCGTCCAACGAAGTGCTCACTTCGGGAAGCGGAAGCAGTGGAGGCGAGGGTGGCACCATCGGCAACACGAATCCTGAGGAAGGGCCGGACACCACACAAGTGCGTTGCATTGAGCGGGACTTCCCCGGCGCGTATATGGGCGTCTCCCGCCTGCTGAAGCGGCAGACGGTGTATGGGCCCATCGCATGGATGGGGAGCCTAGTGCAGGACGCACAGGACGCCAGCGGCCTCATGTACCGCCGCAACCGCTACTACGACCCGCAGACGGGCAAGTTCACCCAGGAGGATCCGGCGGGGCTGGCCGGGGGCATCAACGCTTACGGGTTTGCGAACGGGGATCCAGTTACATATGGGGATCCCTACGGGCTTGATCCGTGCAGGGCATCAAGCGCGTGGACGGATTGTTTGGCAGTTGCGCTTGCGAATTGGGGTGGGGAGCATCAGAGTTCAATTGCATTGTATACGGGTGCAGCAGCGTCTGGGCTATTGCAGGCTACCGGATTGAACGCAGCTGCGACGGCTGGTGATGACATCGGGAATGGTCGGATACTAAGGGGGGGGACAAACGCCGCTATCCTCATTGGCGGCGGTTACCTGGCCAAGTGGTTGGGCGGGGCGGTGTCGAGCGCGCTTGGGAGGGTAGGTTTGACCCGGTTCGCCGAACTCAGCGGGATTCTAAGACAGGCTGCTATAGGAAAGGGGAACTTCGGAGTTGGGGCCGCAACCGTTGAAGAGGCGGAAGCGCTCGGGAAAGCGTGGGTTGGCGAAGGCGCGACCATAAACGGTAAGGGTATCGCGGTAAGCAGGGACGGCTTGCGTCAGTACCGCCCTGCGTCGTACAAACCTAGTCTTCAGCGAGTGCAGGCGAATTTGGAGAGCCGATTGAAGCCCCAAGGCGAATGGCAAGGCAACGCACACGTCGACATCAAACCATGAAAGCGACTATCCGAGGGCTACACAGCCCGGATGTAGCGGATTTGTCTTCACACGTTCCGGATGATCCTGCGAAGTTCGGCTTCTTACTCCAAGCTCTCCTAGGGCCTGACGATGGTCTTGGTGAAGAGTCGTTTACCTTTCTTGTTTGTACGCCGGCTTGGCTGGATGAGCAACTTACTGATGACGGACATTTGTTTGTGCGGCACTATCTGCTTGTTAAGCGTTTCGATTGGCGAGTGATTCTGGAAGCACTGACGGAACTCTGCGTGCGGAGCGCTGGGCCCTCATGGAGCGCTGTCTCCACGATGCTCTCCCGGTATGGTCAATGGGAGTTTGAAGATTACACACCGTCAGAATGACGTCAGGATAGAATAGCCAGGTGATGAAACTTTTGGATTTGTTGGAAGTTCGAGTGAGCGCCTACTCACGCAGGAGCATGCTGGGTGCGTATCCAGAGAATCAGAACTGCCCATCGCGCATCACCGTCGCGAACGCGAAATGCACCGCTTGCAGCGTGGCGTCCCGCCGGGTGACTTGGCCGCGGGTGAGCCAGCCCATGGCGCCGTCTTTCTTCGCGATTCCGGGGATGCCGGAGAGCTCCTCGACGACCGCGCTTAGCTCGCGGCCGGCGCGGACCTGGTCGGCGATGGGGTCGGGGAGCTGGAAGCGGGCGGCGGAGGCGAGACCCGTGCGCCCCTCGCGGTCCACGACGGCGACCCAGGTGACGCCGAACCAGATCCCTCCCACGTTCGCGATCCCTCCCTCGATGCCCACGCCGTAGTCGCCGCCCGCCGCGATCAGCGCGTTGCGGGCGCGGTTCAGTGCGCCAGTCAGCGTCTCTTCCTCGCTCAGCGGCTGGTCGGCGACCTCGCTCGGGACGCTGGCGGCGACGACCACGCTGCCGCGGAAGAGCAGGCGCGTGGCCACGCGCACCGGCTCCAGCTTCGCCGGGTTCGTACTCCCCACGACGATGCGGATCGCGGGGCGGCTGTGCTGCGGTCCGGCGTTGCTGCGCGGCATCGAATCGGCTTCGTGGGTGGATTGGGTGAGCGGGGTCGTCGTTCGCCGTGCATCTGCCGAACGCCGCTTCTGCCGGGAGAGGCGTGTAGCTCGGCCGCACGCAGCGAATCTGCCGAGAGTTGCGCATCCGCGGAGATGCGTCGGCCGATGAAGCGCATCTTCGGGACGATGTGCATCTACCGAGTGCATCCATCTTCCGGATGATGCGCATCTACCCGGCCGTGCATCTCCCCGAATGCGGGCACGGACGGGGCGGAGTATACGGTCCTTGCGACCCGGCGGGAAAGTCGCGGCGGCCTCCTCTACGGTGTCGGAGTGGGATGCCACCGGCTTTACACGTGTGATGCAGACTGCTACATTGGCGGCCCTTTTCCCGGGGCGTGAACGGCCGGGACACGCACACACCCGGTCCCCACGCTGGATGCACGGCCTGACGCGCGAACGACTCGACGAGATCCTGGAGCGGGCCCGCACGCTGCGAATCGCGGTGGTGGGCGACCTGATGCTCGACGTGTACCTCGTGGGCTCGGTGACGCGCATCTCGCCCGAGGCGCCGGTGCCGGTGGTGCAGGTCACCGAGGAGCGCGTGGCGCTGGGGGGCGCGGCGAACGTGGCCGCCAACGTGGTGACGCTGGGCGCCGAGTGCGACCTGATCGGCTACGTGGGCGCGGACGACGCGGGCGCGCGCATCCGCCACGCCCTGTCGCGCCTGCGTGGCGGCACGGTGCACCCGCGCCTGGTGGAGCGCGACGACCGGCCCACGACCACGAAGACGCGGGTGATGGCGCGGCACCAGCAGGTCGTGCGCTTCGACCGCGAGCGCGACGACGACCTGGACGAGGGCTGCGTGGGCGAGCTGTGCGAGGTGATCGCCGCGTCGGTCGCCGCGGCGGACGCGCTGGTGCTGGAGGACTACAACAAGGGCGTGCTGTCGCCCACGGTGATCCGCGCCGCCATCGACGCCGCGGCGCGCGCCGGCATCCCCGTGGTGGTGGACCCGAAGTTCCGCCACTTCTTCGACTATGGCGGCGCGACGGTGTTCAAGCCGAACGCGGTGGAGCTGGGGAACGCGCTGGGCACCGCGGTGCAGCCGCAGGACGATGCGTGGCTGGAAGATGCGCGCAACCAGGTGGGCGCCGCGTACCTGCTGCTCACGCTGGGCGAGCACGGCATGGCGCTGCGCTGCGACGACGGGACCACGCTGCGCGTGCCCACGGTGGCGCGCGAGGTCTACGACGTGTCCGGCGCGGGCGACACGGTGACGGCGTTCCTGGCGGTCGCGCTCGCGGCGGGCGCATCGGTGCGCGAGGCGGCCGTGCTGGCGAACCTCGCCGCGGGCATCGAGGTGGGGAAGCCCGGCGTCGCCGTCGTCACCCCGGACGAGGTGCGGCAGATGCTGGAGCGGACGGCAGGCGCCTGATCGTTCGCGATACGCGCATCGCCCGGTAGGGTCGCACCTGTGTGTACGACCGTCTTTCCGTGGCGACATCGCGTCGGGATTGGGCATTGGTGCATTCCGAGGCGCGGGCGGACACGCAGGTCCGCACCCTACCGGTCGGACGCGATTTCGCGGTTCTGCGGGGGGTGAGGCTCTCGCGGTTTCGGTAGATGTGGGATGATGGGCGGCTGGCGGGATCGGCGGCTCGGTGGATGACACGCAAACAGCAAGGAGCGGAGATGGCTTCTCTTCAGAAGATCCAGACGGCCGGCGCGCCGGCGGCGATCGGGCCGTACAGCCAGGCGATCACGCACGGCGGCCTCGTGTTCACGGCGGGCCAGATCCCGCTGGACCCGGAGTCGATGCAGATCGTGGAGGGCGACGTGGCCGCGCAGACCGAGCGCGTGATGCTGAACCTCCAGGCCGTGCTCCAGGAAGCCGGCGCGGACCTCTCGTCGGTGGTGAAGACGACGGTGTTCCTGAAGGACATGAACGACTTCGCGGCCATGAACGAGGTGTACGGCCGCCACTTCGGCGATCACGCCCCGGCGCGCTCCACCGTGCAGGCCGCGCGTCTCCCGCGCGATGCGTCGGTGGAGATCGAGTGTATCGCCGCGCTGCTGGACCGCTAGACATCCAAACGCCAGGCCCGCCCGCCCCGCATCTTCCCCGATGCCGGGCGGCGCGTGCTTTTCCCGAGCCGAACGCGAGACCGAGGTACGCATGCTGAATCCGCACATCTTCCGGCAGTACGACATCCGCGGCGTGGTGGGCCCCGACGTGACGGCCGAGGTGGCCGAGGGCATCGGGCGCGCCTTCGCCACGCTCGCCATCCGCCGGCTGGGCAAGAAGGACGTGCGCCTGGCGCTGGGCCGCGACAACCGCCTCACGTCGAACGAGCTGGCGGACGGTGTGGCGCGCGGGATGATGGCGGCCGGGGCGCGGATTTTCGACGTCGGCACCGTGCCCACGCCGGCGCACAGCTTCTCCATGTACTACCTGGGCCTGGACGGCGGCCTGCAGGTCACCGGCTCGCACAACCCGCCGCAGTACAACGGCTTCAAGATGACGCTGGCCGGCCGCTCCATCTACGGAGACGCCATCCAGCAGATCCGCCGGATGATCGAGGAGAGCGACTTCGAGATGGGCGAGGGCCGCGGCAGCCGCGAGAACCACGAGATCCTGCGAGACTACGCCCGCGAGGTCGCGGCCAAGTTCACCATCGAGCGCCCCGTGAAGGTCGTCGTGGACTGCGGCAACGGCAGCGGCAGCCTCGTCGCCGAGGAGATGCTGTCCGCGCTCGGCCCCAACGTCACCGTGATCCCGCTCTTCTGCGAGTCCGACGGCACGTTCCCGAACCACCATCCGGACCCGGTGGTCGACAAGAACCTGGTCGACATCATCGCCAAGGTGAAGGAGACGGGCGCCGACCTGGGCGTGGCGTTCGACGGCGACGCGGACCGCATCGGCGCCATCGACGACAAGGGCGAGATCGTGCGCGGCGACACGCTGCTGCTGCTGTACGGCCTGGACCTGATCCAGCGCCGCGGCCCTGGCCAGGCGGTGGTGTTCGACGTGAAGTGCTCGCAACTGCTGCCGGACGAGCTGGAGGCGGCGGGCGGGCGGCCCATCATGTCGCAGACGGGCCACTCGCTCATCAAGGAGCGGATGAAGCAGGAGCACTCGCTCCTCTCCGGCGAGCTCTCCGGCCACATCATGTTCGGCGACGACTACTACGGCTTCGACGACGCGCTGTACGGCGCCTGCCTGCTCATCGACATCGTTGCCCGCATGGGCCGCCCGCTCAGCGAGCGTCTGGCGGAGTTCCCCAAGTACGTCTCGACGTCGGAGATCCGCTACGTCTCGTCGGAAGAGGAGAAGTGGAACGTGGTCGCCCGCGCCACCGAGCACTTCCGCAAGGACCACGAGGTGATCGACGTGGACGGCGCCCGCGTGAAGTTCGGCGACGGCTGGGGCCTGATCCGCGCCAGCAACACCGAGCCCGTGCTCGTCGCCCGCTACGAGGCGCGCACGCCGGAGCGCCTGGCCGAGATCCAGGGCGAGATGGAGCAGTGGCTGGCGAACGACGGCGTGAACGTCGCCGCACCCACCACGCACTGAGTCCGTGCACCGAAAGATCCCGCGTCCGCGCGGGATCTTTCGCGTTTTCGGTGGATGTGGATGCGGGAGATGCCGATCTGATGCGTCGCTCCTGACGGGCGACTGAAGTCGCGGCAACGACTGCGCAAAGTCCGCCTTCGCGGACTAACCCCGAAGCTCCTGTCGCATCGAAAGTTCGGATGCGGGGATGCTCCACCAACCCTCTCCCGCTTGCGGGGGAGGGTGCGAGCCTAAGCGAGCGGGAGGGGGCGTTCCCGCGGCCCGCGCTTCGCAGTATCTCCCGCCGGCACTTTCGCTTGCCGCCCGGTGGGGGGCGGCTTATCATTTCGCGCGCAACGGGGGGAGCTTGGCGGACCGTACGATCGTGGTGGCGCTGGGGGGCAACGCGCTGGCGCAGCCGGGCGAGGAAGGCACCATCACCGAGCAGTTCCGCCACACGCGCGAGAGCCTTGGCGCGGTGGTGGAGCTCGCGCGCGAGGGCTGGCGAATCGCCATCGTGCACGGCAACGGGCCGCAGGTGGGCAACGAGCTGGTGCGCAACGAGATGTCGCGCCACCTCGTGCCCCCGCTCCCTCTCGGCGTGCTCGTCGCCGCGACCGAAGGCTGGATCGGATACATGATCCAGCAGTCGCTCGAGAACGCGCTCTGGCGGGGCGGCGTGGACCGCCAGGTCGTGACCATCGTCACGCAGGTGCAGGTGGACCCGGCCGACCCGGAGCTCCAGCGCCCGTCCAAGCCCATCGGCCGCACGGTCGACGAAGCGACGGCCCGGCAGCTCGCGAGCGAGATGGGCGGCGACGTGATGCGGGTGAAGGGCGGCTGGCGGCGCGTCGTCCCGTCCCCGCGCCCCCTCGCCATCGTCGAGCGCCCCATGATCCGCTCGCTCGTGGAGCAGGGCCACCTCGTCATCGCGGCCGGCGGCGGGGGAACGCCCGTCTACCGCCACGCCACGCTGGGGCTGGAGGGCATCGACGCGGTGATT
The DNA here is from genome assembly GCA_035696245.1 of Longimicrobiaceae bacterium. NCBI lineage: Bacteria > Pseudomonadati > Gemmatimonadota > Longimicrobiia > Longimicrobiales > Longimicrobiaceae > Longimicrobiaceae bacterium. The sequence continues at coordinate 28,955 of DASRQW010000386.1, forward strand.
GACAAGGACCGCGCGGCCGCCATCCTCGCCCGCGACATCGGCGCGGAAGAGCTGGTGATCCTCACCGACGTGGACGCGGTCTACCTCGACTACGGCGAGCCGACGCAGCGCGCGATCCGCCGGCTCACGGTGTCGCAGGCCGTGCAGCTGCTGGACGATGGAGAGATGGGGTCCGGCAGCATGGGGCCCAAGGTGGAGGCCGCCGCCACGTTCGTTCGTGGCGGGGGCCGGCGCGCCGTGATCGCGCGGCTGGACCAGGGCCGCGAGGCCGTGGCGGGACGGGCAGGAACCGAGATCGTGCCCGACGAGGCGTAGGTCCTCCGCGGGCGCGGGCGGGCACGGCGAGCTGCCGGGCCGCGCCCGCATTCTTCGCAACTCGAACGCAGCGTGGCGAGCCGAATGAACATACACGAATACCAGGCGAAGGAGCTTCTCGCCGCCGAAGGGGTGCCCATCCCCATGGGCGAGGTCGCCACCACGCCCGAGCAGGCCGAGGAGATCGCGCGCCGCCTGGGCGGCGCCGTGGTCGTCAAGGCGCAGGTGCACGCGGGCGGCCGCGGCAAGGCCGGCGGCGTCAAGCTGGCCAAGACGCCCGAGGAGGCCAGGGAGAAGGCCGCGGGCATCCTGGGGATGAAGATCAAGGGCCTCACGGTTGAGCGCGTGCTCATCGCCCCGGCGGCCGACATCGCCAGCGAGGCGTACGTGGGCGTGATCATGGACCGCGCCAGCCACGCGCCCGTCTTCATGGTCAGCGCCGCGGGCGGCATCGACATCGAGGAGGTGGCGGTCACCAACCCCGAGGCCATCCGCAAGCTGGCGGTGGACACGCGCTACGGGCTGCTGCCGCACCAGGCCTACCTGCTCGCCACCGAGCTGTACAAGGACGCCAAGCAGCAGCGCGCCGCGGCCAAGATCCTCCAGCAGCTCTACACCGCCTTCGTGAAGGCGGGCGCGTCGCTGGCCGAGATCAACCCGCTGGTCACCACGCCCGAGGGCGAGGTGCAGGCGCTGGACGCCAAGTTCAACATCGACGACAACGAGCTCTTCCGCCATCCGAACATCGAGGCCCTGCGCGACGAGGCGAGCGAAGAGCCGGCCGAGGTGGAGGCGCGGAGGGCGAACCTGACGTTCATCAAGCTCGACGGCAACGTGGGATGCGTGGTCAACGGCGCCGGGCTGGCCATGGCGACCATGGACCTGGTGAAGTACTACGGCGGCGACCCGGCCAACTTCCTGGACATCGGCGGCTCGTCGAACCCGCAGAAGGTGGTGGACGCGCTGCGCATCATCACCAGCGATCCGCAGGTCAAGGTCATCCTCTTCAACATCTTCGGCGGCATCACGCGCACCGACGACGTGGCCAACGGCATCGTCACCGCCACGCAGCAGAACCCCATCTCCGTGCCCATCGTGATCCGCCTGACGGGCACGAACGAGGAGATCGCGGTCAAGATCCTGGAGGAGGCGGGCTTCACCGCGCTCACGGACATGGACGAGGCCGTGAAGCGGGCCGTCGAACTCGCAACGGGAGAGGGCAAGTGAGCATCTTCATCGACAAGAGCACGAAGCTGGTCGTGCAGGGCATCACCGGCCGCGACGGCTCTTTCCACACGAAGCAGATGCTGGAGTACGGCACCGACGTGGTGGCCGGAGTCACTCCGGGCAAGGGCGGGCAGATGTTCGAGGGCCGCGTGCCCATCTTCAACACCGTCGAGGAGGCGGTGAAGGAGACCGGCGCCAACTCGTCCGTCATCTACGTGCCGCCCCCCTTCGCGGCCGACGCGATGCTGGAGGCGGCGGACGCGGGCGTGGGCTTCATCGTCTGCATCACCGAGGGCGTGCCGGTGCTGGACATGACCCGCGTGCGGCCCTACGTCCAGGAGAAGGGCGCGCGCCTGCTCGGCCCCAACTGCCCCGGCCTGCTTTCCGCCGGCAAGAGCAAGGTGGGCATCATCCCCGGCCACATCACGCAGCCCGGCCCGGTGGGCCTGGTGTCGAAGTCCGGCACGCTGACGTACGAGGTCGTCTTCAAGCTCAAAGCCGCCGGCATCGGGACGACGACGTGCGTGGGCATCGGCGGCGACCCCATCAACGGGACCAGCTTCATCGACTGCCTGGCGGCGTTCGAGGCGGACCCGGAGACGAAGGCGATCGTGATGCTGGGCGAGATCGGCGGGACGGACGAGCAGGAGGCGGCGGCGTACATCAAGGCCAACGTCAAGAAGCCCGTCGTAGGCTTCATCGCCGGCCAGACGGCGCCTCCGGGGCGGCGGATGGGCCACGCGGGTGCCATCATCTCGGGCTCGGCGGGCACGGCGGAGGAGAAGATCCAGGCCTTCCGCGACAACGGCATCGCCGACGCCAAGCGGCCGCTCGACGTGGTCGCGCTGATCCAGGCGGTCCTCTGAGCGAGGGAAGGTCCGGGGGAGGCCGCGAGGTGCGGCTCACGGAGGTGCTCCGCGCAGAGCACGTCGTGGCCCCCCTGGATGCGGTGACGGTGCACGAGGCCGTGGTCCAGCTCGCGCGCACCCTGGTGGCGACCGGGGCCGTCCCGCACGCGGAGAAGCTGGCCAAGCTCTTCGCCGAGACCCGCGTGCGCGACACCATCCACATCGGCACGCGGGTGCTGCTGCCGCACCTGCGCACCGACGCGGTGGACGGGCTGGTGGTCGCCATAGGCGTGGCGCCGCGCCCGCTGCGCAGCGTAAGCGCAGACATGGACGGATCGGCGCAGGTGGTGGCGCTGGTGCTGGCCCCGCCCTCCGCGGCGGGCCTGTACCTCCAGACGGTCGCGGCGCTGGCCGGCGCGCTGCGGCAGGACGCGACCGTCGACCGGCTCGTCGCCGCCCGGAATGCGGCGGAGGTGCTGGCCGTGCCGGAGATCCGCGGGATCACCATCCAGCCGCGGCTCACGGTGCGCGACGTGATGAGCCAGCGCGTCTACCGCGTGAGCCCGGACGCGCCGGTGAGCGAGGCGCTGGACCTCATCAGCCAGCACAGGCTGCGCGCGGTGCCGGTGGTGAGCGAGGACCGCGAGGTGCTGGGGATGGTGAGCGACCGCGACCTGCTGAAGTTCCTCCTCCCGGGCGTGCTGAAGACGGGCGAGGGGACCGACGCCGGCGGGTCGCTGCGCGAGGTGCGCGTGCGCGACGTGATGACGCGCTCGGTGATCTGCGTGTCCGAAGACCAGGCGCTGGCCGAGGTCGCCTCGCTGATGGTGGGGAAGGACCTGGAGCGCCTGCCGGTGACCAGCGAGGGGAAGCTGACCGGCTTCCTCACCCGCGGGGACATCATCCGCAAGATGTACGGCCCGTGACGGGCCGCGGACGGCTTCCGGCGGACGCCGTCCATCGAGGTATCGGGATCGACCGAACGAACCACATCTACCGAATAGAGAGAGACGCCATGTCGCGCACCTTCGCCATGATCAAGCCCGACGCCGTGCAGGGCGGCACCGCCGGCAAGATCATCGCCCACGTCCAGCAGGCCGGCTTCAAGATCCTGGGCATGAAGCTCACCCAGATCAGCATGCCGCAGGCGCAGAAGTTCTACGAGGTGCACGCCCAGCGCCCGTTCTACGGCGAGCTCACCGAGTTCATGTCCAGCGGCCCCAGCATCGTGATGGCGCTGGAGGCGGACAACGCCGTGACGCTGTGGCGCGACACCATCGGCGCCACCGACCCGGCCGAGGCGGCCGAGGGCACTATCCGCAAGCTGTACGCGGAGAGCAAGGGCAAGAACGCCGTGCACGGCTCGGATAGCGACGAGAATGCGGAGATCGAGATCGCCTTCTTCTTCGCGGGCACCGAGCTGGTCGGCTAGACTCGGCGCGAAACCGGGCCACGCGCCCGGACGTAGGCTCCGGGGCGGCGGACGACTCAGGTCGCCGCCGCCCCGCATCTTTATCCCTTCCCCCGAGCCGCAGAGGCAGTCGTGAACCTCCTTCTACGCTGGGTGGCCGCCGCGGCCGCCGTGTGGGCCGCCACGCACTTCGTGCCCGGCATCCACGTGCAGGGCGGCATCCAGGCGCTCTTCGTGGTGGCCGCCATCATCGGCCTGGTCAACGCCATCGTGCGCCCGATCCTGAAGGCGATGGCGTGCGGGCTCATCGTCCTCACGCTGGGCCTCTTCCTGCTGGTGGTGAACGCGGTGATGCTGTACGTCGCCAGCTTCATCGCCGGGCGCCTGGGCTACGTCTTCACCATCGACAGCTTCAAGGCCGCCGTGATCGGCTCCATCGTCATCAGCGTCGTGAGCTGGGTCCTCTCCCTGGTCCTCACTGACAGCAACGACGACTGACCGAGTCCGCTTCGCCCTGTCCGCATCGACCTACGAGTGTGGGACGTAGATGCGGTGCCGGCGTGGCGGGAGGAGCGAGAGATCGACGGTGGATGCGGCGCTACGCCAACAGCATGGCGTGCGTGGGGTGTGGAAGAAGGAACCGGCTCATCCGATCGGTGGGCCGCGTGATGCGCACGCAGGCACACGGTCTCAGTTGAGCAGAAATTCCGCCAAGGAAGGCACATCCACTGCGCAGTGACCACCGTAGAGCGGATGCCACTCCGTTCGCACGCCCCGCCGCCGTGCGATGCTGGCCAGCCGCTGTGTGCCTTCGTAGTTGCCGTAGGCGTCATACAGTCCGCAGGAGAGATACAGTGCTGGATAGTCCGGCTCCGCCCGCTCCACCAGATTCAGGGGCGAGATACGGCGCCACTCCCCGTCGTCCGCCGCGAACTTTCTTGCCATGAGCCAGATTCCCAGGACGATCTTCGGCTGCGCCCCCGTGCGCTCCATCGCTGCCCGTATCGTGGACAGGGACGCGAAGGGTGAAACTACGTACACTCCTGGACACAGCGCTGCCACCTTGGCGAACCTGGACGGGTAGGAGAGACCCGCAACGAGTACGTTGAGTCCTCCCATGGACTCACCCAGCAGGATCCGACGTCGAGGACGGCCCACCTTGGCCTCGATCTCCGGCAGACGCCCCATGAAGTCCTCGAGCAGACCACTTTCCGGTTGTCTGCCCTTGGGTGTCAGAAGCCAGGTCGGCCCATAGCTTACGGTGACGACCGTAGGCGGCACGGTTCCGGAACTCTGCCATTGCGCCTGTAGCATGGCCGTGATGTATGTGTTGTCGTTCCAGATCCGCTCGTCCAGGTTGCGCCCATGGAGGTGATAGACAACATCCCCATTCGTGCCTGCGGCGTCCCTGTACACACAATAGCGCACTGGCCCTGACCTATCACACCGCTGCACCGCCGGGCGGAAGGACACGGCTTGATTCCCCCGTACTCGGTTGACTTCCGTCCAGCCATAGCGGAGCAAGCCAATTCCAAGGAGAGCCAGCAGCCAATACCGATGTCGGCTTACAAAGAGAATCAAGAGGCACCGCCGCTATAGGACGTAGGACGTTGATCGTGTGCAGCCGAGCTTCGGCGAGCGCGGTTCACTTCGAGATCGGAAACCGGGTTGGGCGCACGCCAAAGGCGTGGGCTCCCCCTGCATATAGATGCATCTCGAAGGGCACCTTGTCTTCGCGTAACGCGGCGATTGGGACGGCACGGGGGCAACTCCTCCCGCGGGAGATTTGCCAGCCACATCGTGGTTCGCCGGAGCATGGAAGGGGGAGGGCGAAAGTGGCTCGCTCCGTCTCTTTTCCATTTTCTCACGCGATTGCGATCCGGAGATCGAGGACCGTTCCGCTCTCCGCGCGCTGCTCATCCCCCACTCGTTTCTGCACGACGGCGACCGATCGCACCTGGCCGGGCAGGAACGCCAAGCTGAGCAGGTAACCCAGCACCGCGCTTCCGCCATAGCCGACGAGCGGCGTGGGATAGTTTCCGAGCGCAGCGGCCAGCACGACCGCGAGCCACACCATCCCGAACACGCTGCACGAATCGCCGTTCCGTGAATCGAGTTTCCGTCCCGGGATCGCGGGGACGGCGAGCAGCAGCGCACCGCCGACCACCGCCAACCCCGCCAGGGGATGGACCTCGAACGCGGTGCGGAGGATCCGGTCCACGTACGGCACGGCCGGCAGCGTGTCCGGCCGAAGCAGCGTCACCGCGAAGCCGACCGCCGCGATCGCGAGTGCGGACACGACCCATCGGTCCGGCCGACGCACCGCGAGCACGGCCAGCGCGGCGGCGAGCACACCCGCCATTGCGCGGTCGGGCTGAAGCGCCAGCGCCACCGCGCCCAGGATCACGCCCAGCGCGGACAGGGTGTCGCGCTGCCGCGCAAACGCGACCAGCATCGCGGGAAGGAGGATTAGGCTGAGCTGCACGGCGAGGCCACCGACCCGGACCCAGCGGGAGGCACCCTCGACGGAAACCCCGAAGAGCGTCGCCGCGAGCAGGGCCCCGCCGAAAGCGAGCGTCACCCCACCCGGAAGGCGCGGGGCCTGCCCCGACGAGAAGCGCAGAACGCCGAAGAACGCGAGCCCCAGCACCAGAGCAAGCCCATTGACGACCAGATAACGCCGCGGCGCCCCCGCTGCGGCCATGTACGCCAGCCCCAGCCCGGTGGCGGCGATCGCGCACGCCACTCCGACCGCTCGCGGGTTCTCACGGAGGTCGTGGAACCACGATCCGAGCGCCCCGGTCCCGCGCGCGCGTCGGCTCGCTTCCTTGATGCTGTCGAGGTGCCCGAACTCGGCGCGTGCGCGCAGCATCGCGTCCTCGCGCGAGAGCCCCGCGCGCTCGTGTCGCTCGGCCTCGCGCTCCAGGTGGAAGCTCAGCTCCTCGTCGAGCTCGCGCTCGAGGGCGTCGCGGTCGAACAGCGCGCGCATTCGGAAGCGCACAACACTCCAGATCTCGCTCAGCATCGCGGTCACCCGATCTTGAGCACCAGCGACACGGCCCGCGTGAGCCGCGCCCAGGCGTCGGCCTCCACGTCGAGCTGCTTGCGGCCGGCGCGTGTCAGTTCGTAGAACTTGGCTCTGCGGTTGTTTTCCGAGGTGCCCCACTCGGCCTGGATCCAGCCACGCCGCTCCAGGCGGTGCAGGGCGGGATACAGCGAGCCCTGAGGCACCTGCAGCACTTCGTGCGACACCTGCCGGATGCGCTCGGAGATCGCCCAGCCGTGCATGGGCTGGGCAGAGAGGGCCTTCAGGATGAGCAGGTCGAGCGTGCCCTGGGGCAGGTCGAGACGGTCGTCGGTCATGGCAGTCCTTGTGTGGTCGGCTAAGGATACGCCGTCTCGTGTAGAAGCGCAAGGGGAGTGGTCTGTGGCTCACGTCGCGTGCCGTGGTGCCGGACAGGCGCGACCACACGCAGCAGCGCACGCATGCAAGCGTGTTTGCTTCTGTCTATCCTGCCGGGGTGAGGTTCAGGTGACGCGCCGCGGCAGGATCTGGAAGCCGGACTTCTGCAGGGCGGCGACGATGCGCTCGCGGCCTTCTTTGACGCCCCGTGCGGAAGCCCGACGATGCCAAAAGGAGGAGGGGAGGCCCTGCGCGACATCGGCCTCCACGGTGATCAGGTAGGCGTCACAGCGCAGGGCGGCAGGTTGGTCAACATCAGCGCCCCTGGGCTCCGGTTCGAAGAATCCAACGTACCCCGTTGAAGACCTCAAGCGTGCTGTGCTCCCGCTGAAGAGCATCTTCCCTCATCAGAGTCAAGGATGGCGCGACAAACGCCCACTCCTCGTCCGAGACATCCGTCGTGTACGGCTTTCGATCCTGTGGTGCATGGGCCCATACTACCGCCCACCAAGCACTTCAGTTCATAACAGGCTCTAGGTGGGTGCCGTACAGACGAGGCCGAATCTCCCGTGCGAGGTTCGGCCTCTCCGCTGGGGGGCGGTATGGGGAAACGCGCGATTGCGCGGAGTGGCGCATTCGTCTACCATTCCGGCGCGCAGGAACATCCGCGTGCACCGTCCTCCTCCCGCCATCGCGAACCCCTCCGCATGTCTTCGAACCTGGAACGCACGCTCGGGCTGCGGGACCTCGTCCTGCTGGTGATCGGGTCGGTGATCGGCTCGGGCATCTTCCTGGTGCCGGGCATCGTGCTCAAGCAGACAGGCGGGTACGTGGGGCCCATGATGATCGTGTGGGCGGTCGCGGGCGTGCTCTCGCTGCTGGGCGCGCTCACCTACGGCGAGCTCGCGGCCATGTACCCGAAGGCGGGCGGCCTGTACGTGTACGTGCGCGACGCCTTCGGGCCGCTGCCCGCGTTCCTGCTGGGGTGGACGCTCTTCTTCGTGATCGGCACGGGCGCGGTGGCCACGCTGTCCGTCGCCTTCGCCACGTACCTGGACCACCTCGTCCCGCTTTCGCCCTTCGCGCGGCGCATCGTGCCGCCGCTGATGATCGCCGTGCTGGCGGCGGTCAACGTCCGCGGCGCGCGCAGCAGCGCCAGTGTGCAGAACTTCTCCACCGCGGTGAAGACGACCGCCATCGTGGCGATGGGCGTGCTGCTGGTCGTATTCGGGAAGGGCCTGGGCCACGGCGCAGCGCTTTGGCCCGAGAAGATGACGGGGTCGATGCTGTCCGGCCTGGGCCTCGCCGTCGTGGGTGTGCTGTGGGCGTACGAGGGATGGCAGTTCGTGACCTTCGCGGCGGGCGAGGTGGTGGATCCGGGGCGGACCTTCCCGCGCGGCATCTTCCTGGGCACGCTGGGCGTCACGCTCATCTACCTGCTCGCCAACCTGGGCTACGCGGCCGCGCTGGGCCCCGCGCGCATGGCGAAGTCCACCAGCATCTCGGCAGATGCCGTCGGCGCGCTCTTCGGCCCCACGGCCGAGAAGCTGATCGCCGCCGCCATCCTGGTCGCCATCTTCAGCTGCGCCAACGCGCTGACGTTCACGTCGCCGCGGGTGTTCTTCGCCATGGCGCGCGACGGGGTCTTCTTCCGCCGACTGGCGGAGGTGCACCCGCGATACGGAAGCCCGGCCTTCGCCATCCTCGCCGGCTCCGCGTGGGCCATGCTGCTCACGGTCACGGGCACGTTCGAGCAGCTGCTGACGTACGTGGTCTTCGCCGGCTGGATCTTCTACGCGCTGGGCGCGATGAGCATCTTCGTGTTCCGCCGCCGCCTGCCCGACGCGCACCGGCCGTTCCGCGTGCCCGGCTATCCGCTCACGCCGGTCGCCTTCGTGCTCGCGTCGGCCGCCATCGTGCTGAACACGCTGATCACGCAACCGAAAGAAGCCGCTATCGGCCTCGCCGTCGTCCTCGCCGGCACGCCCGCCTTCTACCTCTGGCGCGCCCGCAGCCGCCGCCACCGCGTCGTCGAAACCGTGACCGACGGCTGATCGAAGCGCCGGAAAACACGACGGCCCTCCCGCAGAAGCTGGAGGGCCTTCTCGCTACCGTCGATCTAGACCGAACCTCAGGAGCAGGTCACCTGTGCGTTTCGGATCTGGACCGCTTTGCGTGTGAACACGGAGAAGCGGTTGGACACCACCAGATGGTAGGAGCCGGGACTGGGAAGAACGACATGAAGCGAAACGGCCGAGGTGCGCGTTTCGCTGAAGTACGCGCGCCCCTGGCTGCCGTTCCGCCAGTTGGTGAATCCGTCGTCGTCCAGCACCATCACGTCCACATCGCGCCGGCCGCCGGCCAATCCGACGATCCGGCCCTCGAGCGTGCAAGTCCGCGGATCCGAGAGTTTGAAGTCGAAGTATTCCGCATGGCCTGCTCTGATCTCCACCGCGCTGGTGTCCACAATGGATACCAGTGCGGGTGGGGGAGCCATTGGTGGAAGAAGCTCGGTCACCCCGGCTTTCCCCCGGCTTCCGCTGGTTTGGTTCACATACGCGAAGACGCTCATCGCGATACCGCCGGCAATAATGAGCCCTGCCACCCATGCGGGGCCGCTGCTCTCCCTCTCCGGCGGAGCTACGACCTGCGAGCGATTGCAGAAGCGGCAGATGACAGCTGCATCCTGGATCTCCTCTGCACAGTAACGGCAGTGCTTCATGAACGTGCTCTGGTTGTGAGGTGGACGACCGAATCGGGAGATGACGGGCAGAGGAACGGCGGACCGGATACGGCGGTGCGGCAGCGGGCTTGAGGAGAGCCCGGGCGAGGCCGCGGCACATCATCGCATGTTTACGGCAGACCCGCAAGGCTGCGTACGCCGGGCTCGTCCGGCCGGTGGTTTCTGCCCGCTCCGGCCGGATACTTGCCGGTCATGGCGTGCGGGCCAACGAGCGCGCGGCGACAGGTGTATACATGGGGCTAGCCCGGCACCGCCGGTACGCGCGAACGACCGAAATCCAACGGAGGCATGCTGTGACGATCAAGAGACTTGCGTGGGGGCTGGGCCTCCTCGCGCTGGGTGCGTGCTCGTCCGCGCCCGCTTCGGCGCCCGCGCCCGCGAACGGGCCTGCGGGTTCGCGCACGGGCATGGGCGGCGGGTTCGAGGGGCCGGGGCAGACGCCGGTGGTGTTCGGGCTGCTGGGCCAGCGCGAGCGCCTGAACCTCAGCTCCGCCCAGGTGACGGCGCTGGACTCCATCGGCGAGGACCTGCGCGTGCGCAACAGCTCGCTGATGACGCACCTGCGCGAGCTTCGCGACTCGGTGGGCGGCGGCGACCGCATGAACGACCGTGAGCGCACGGCCTACGCGGAGCGCAGCCGCCCCACGCTGGAGCAGCT
>DASRQW010000387.1 GCA_035696245.1 Longimicrobiaceae bacterium
GGGTGAAGCACTTCGGCGGCCTTGGCGGCGAGGGTGGCGGGGGTGAAGGGCTTCTCCAGGAAGGCGACGCCCTCCTGCAGGACCCCGTGCTGGAGCAGGGCGTCGTCGGTGTAGCCGGACATGTACAGCACGCGCATGTCCGGCCGCGCGGGCACCAGGCGCTCGGCAAGCTCGCGGCCGCTCATCCCCGGCATCACCACGTCGGTCACCAGCAGGTCTACCGGCCCGTCGTGCGCCGCGGAGAGGGAGAGGGCGTGGGGGCCGTCGGAGGCGGTGAGCACGCGGTAGCCGCTGCGCTCCAGGATGCGGCGGGCCAGCGAGCGCACCGACGGCTCGTCTTCCACCAGCAGCACGGTCTCGCACGCGCGGGGGCCGGCGCTGGCGCGCGCCGTCTCGCCCGGCGTGGCCCGCTCGGCGCCCGCGGCGGGGAAGTAGATGCGGAAGGTGGAGCCGCGGCCCGGCTCGCTGTCTACCCAGATGGCGCCGCCGCTCTGCTTGACGATGCCGTACACGGTGGAGAGGCCCAGGCCGGTGCCCTTGCCCTGCGCCTTGGTGGTGAAGAAGGGCTCGAAGAGGTGCGACAGCGTCTCGTCGTCCATCCCTGTGCCGTCGTCGCTCACCTGCAGCAGCACGTGCGGGCCGGGCACCACGAACGGGTGGCGCCGGGCGTCGGCGGCGGTGAGGGTCTCGTTGCGGGTCTCCACGCGCACGGTGCCCCCGCGCGGCATGGCGTCGCGGGCGTTGACCACCAGGTTCATCAGCACCTGGCCCATCTCGCCGCCGTCGGCCTTGATCGGCGCCAGTGCGGGGTCCAGCACGGTCACCAGCTTCACGTCCTCGCCGATGAGGCGGCGGAGCAGCTTGTCCATCTCCGCCACCTGGGCGTTCAGGTCCAGCACCTCGGGGTGCACCATCTGCTTGCGGCTGAACACCAGCAGCTGGCGCGTGAGCTCGGCGGCGCGGGCGGCGGCGCGGTCGATCTCGGACAGGTCCTCGCGGCCCGGCGCGTCCGGGGCCATGTCGGCCAGCAGCAGCTGCGCGTTGCCGGTGATGGCGGTGAGCAGATTGTTGAAGTCGTGCGCGATGCCGCCGGCCAGGCGGCCCACGGCCTCCATCTTCTGCGCCTGCCGCAGCCGCTCCTCGCTCTGGCGCAGCGCCTCGGCCGAGCGGACGCGCTCGGTGATGTCGCGCGCCTCGGCGATCACCACGTCCTGCCCGAAGTAGCGGCCTGGGTTGAGCGCCACCTCCACGGGGAAGGCTTCGCCGTTCTGCCGCCGCCCCTGCCGCTCGAAGCGCTGCGGCTCGCCCGCGAGCGCCCGGCGGAAGGCCGCCTCGCTGACGCCGGGCTCGGCGTGCGGGTCGGCGAGCGCGGAGACGGGCATGGCGAGCACCTCTTCGCGCGTGTAGCCGTGCATGCGCAGGACCGCGGCGTTCGCCTCGATGAACCGCCCGCTGGCGTCCTGGATGGAGACGGCCTCGCTCAGCGAGTCGAAGAGGCTGCGGTAGCTGGCCACGGACTGCCGCAGCGCGTCCTCGGCGCTGCGGCGCTCGGCGATGTCGCTGGCGACGCCCAGGGTGCCCACGATGCGGCTCGCGGCGTCGCGGAAGGGCACGCCGTACACCTCCACCGGGCCCAGCGAGCCGTCGGGGCCAACCTGCTCCAGCTCGTAGCGCTCGGACTGCCCGGCCGCGCGCCGGGCCAGCCGCTCGCGCACCTCGGCGCCGTGGCCGGGGGGCATCAGCATCTCGTGGGCGGGCTGCCCGAGCAGCTCGGCCACGGACACGCCGAACAGCTCCTCCACGCGGGGGTTGGCGTAGAGGACGCGGTCTTCCAGGTCGGTGATGAGCACGCCCTCGGCCAGGCTCTCCACCACGCTGCGGAAGCGCACCTCGCTGTCGCGCAGCGCGTCGGCGGCGGTCTTGCTGCCGGTGATGTCCTGCACGTGCGAGATGAAGTACCGGGGCTCGTGCGCGGCGCCGCGCACGAGCGAGACGGTGAGCAGCACCCACACCACGTGCCCCGCGGAGTGCAGGTAGCGCTTCTCCATCTGGTACGAGGGGATCTCGCCCGCGACCAGCCGGTCCAGCAGCGCCAGGTCGGCCGCCAGGTCGTCGGGGTGGGTGATGTGCTGGAAGTCGGTGGCGAGCAGCTCCTCGCGCGTGCGGCCCACGATCTCGCAGAGCGCGTGGTTCACGTCCAGCCAGCGCCCGTTTGGCCCCACGGTGGCGATGCCCACGGTGGCGTGGTCGAAGACGGCGCGGAAGCGCTCCTCGCTCTGCCGCAGCGCCTCGCCCGCGAGCTTGCGCTCGGTGATGTCCTCGGCCACGCCGCCCACGCGGAAGATGCGCCCCTCCGCGTCGCGAACGGGAAAGGTGCGCGCGCAGATCCACCGCAGCGACCCGTCACGGCGCCTCAGGCGGAACTCCACCTCGGTGCCGGCGGCGTCGCCGCGGAAGGCGGACTCCACGCGCGGCAGGTCTTCCGGGTGCACCGGCTCCAGGAACGACTCCGGGTCGCGGTACAGGGTGGCGCAGCTGCGCTCCCAAAGCGCCTCGTACGCCGGGCTCACGTACACGTGGCGCCCCTCGTGGACCGAGCGCAGCCAGAAGACGTCGCGGCTGTTCTCGGCGAGCTGGCGGAAGCGCTCCTCGCTGGCCCGCATGGCCGCCTCCGACGCGCGCACCGCGGTGAGGTCGTTCACGATGGCCAGCACGGTCTCCACGCGCCCGTCGCGGCCCAGCTCGGCCACGAAGCGCGACTCGTGGCGCTCGCGCCCGGTGGGAGTCTCCAGGTCGTACTCTACCGACGCCTCCTCGCCGGTGTCGAACACGTGCCGCACGGCGGCCACGCACTCATCCAGCACCTCGGGCGGCAGCCCGGCCTCGTCCATCGTCTTGCCCACGATGTCGCGGGCGCGGCGCCCCAGGCTGTGCTCGACCGCGGGGTTCACGTACAGGTAGCGCGTGTCGCGGCCTATGCGCACGATGGGGCTGGGCGCGTTCTCCACCAGCGCGCGGAACTCCTCCTCGCGCCGGTGCAGCGCATCGCGCTCTGCGCGGCGCTGGGTGATGTCGCTGAAGCAGACCACCGCGCCCCGCGGCTCGCCCCCCATGCGCAGCGGGTGCGAGGAGCACTGCGCCGGGAACGACGTGCCGTCGCTGCGCCACAGCAGCTCGTCGTCGAAGCTCACCTCCTGGCCGGTGACGCTGGCCCAGTAGAGCGGGCACTCGTCCTCGGCGTAGGGCGAGCCGTCGGGGTAGGTGTGGTGGATGATGGGGTGCAGCTTGCGCCCCAGCAGCTCGTGGGGCTCGTAGCCCAGCAGCCGCGCGCCGGCGGGGTTCATGAAGGTGCAGCGCCCGTCGGCGTCCAGGCCGTAGATGCCCTCGCCGCTGGACTCCAGCACGGCCACCTTCTCGGCCCGCTCGCGCTCGGCGCGGTGCCGCTCGGTGACGTCGCGGGCGCTCACCACCACGCCGGCGACCCCGCCCGCCGGGGCCATGTGGTTCTGCGCCACCGCCTCCAGCACGGCCACGCTGCCGTCGCGGCGGCGCACGCGGTACTCCACCGTCACCAGCCGGCCCTCCTCGGCCACCAGGCCGGCGAGAGCGGCCTGCATGCGCTCCGCGTCCTCGGGCAGCACGTACGCCCACGCCGACGTGCCCACCATCTCCGCCGGCTCGTAGCCCAGCACGCGGGTGGACGAGGGGCTCACGTAACGCATGACCCCGTCCGGGTCCACGACGCCCACCATGTCGGCGGCGTTCTCGATCATGGCGCGGAAGCTCTCCTCGCTGCGGCGCGCCT
>DASRQW010000388.1 GCA_035696245.1 Longimicrobiaceae bacterium
TCCAGGCAGATGCGGGCTGCGGCATCCGGCGTGGCGGGCTCCCCTGGCAGAGCCGCTTGCCCCGCCGGCCGCGCTTCGATCCGCACCGTGCCCTCCAAAGCCGCAAGCGCGTGCTCAATCCAGGCGCTCACATGCTCCCGCCGCACTTGGTCCGGGGTTCGTCGCACGACGGGTGCGCGTGTCGGCGGCCGGGAGTATACGTCTATCCCTTCGGTGTCCACTAGCCTCTCCACACCACCGATCACCGTCCGAGCCTCTGCATACCTGTCGGTAGTGCGCACCCAAAGATCGGTTCGGAGGCGAGGCGCGGGGAGCTGCTGCTGAATGCGGGTACGTTCGGCGATGACGTCGGCGGGACCCCACGGCGTGGCATCCACCGGCAACTCGATCAGAACGACGAGATCCAGGTCACTCTCAGGACGCGGTGTTCCTCGCGCCCGTGACCCGATCATCACGACACGCAGAACGGGATGACGGCTGACGGCTGCTACTCGACCCGCGAGTTGTTGCGCGATCAACAAGTCGGCTGGAGAGGGCGGCATTTCCGGAGATGCGATTGAATTCGTACGGCTGCCACACTGGAAGCGTGGCAGCCGTTGACCTTTTCGCTTCTGGACCTAGCGGTCGCCGTCGGGCGGCCGCGTTG
Organism: Longimicrobiaceae bacterium; assembly: GCA_035696245.1. Classification (NCBI taxonomy): domain Bacteria; kingdom Pseudomonadati; phylum Gemmatimonadota; class Longimicrobiia; order Longimicrobiales; family Longimicrobiaceae; species Longimicrobiaceae bacterium. The sequence goes on from DASRQW010000388.1 coordinate 647, forward strand.
GGTAACTCTGCGCGAAGCCCCACGCGCGCACCTCGCGTACCCACCAGCCTCCGCTACCCGCCCGACTGAGGCTGTAGCTCTCGGCATGGCGGTACTCGCCGTGGGTCACATGGATGAAGACCATCCCGCTCGTCACCGCGAGCGAGACCGAATCGACCTGCACCACATGGCTCCAGGCAGGGAATCGGGGCGCGGAAGCGGTTGCCTGGGGAGCTGCCTGGCACGGGCTACTGGTGGCCGTGAGGAGCCGCCGGTACTGCGGCTCGATGCTCTCCGCGAAGTCGGAGGAATTCGGCACCGCACGCACCACGGAGCAGGCATCCACCTTCGTGCTGTCGTTCATCCAGGCAACCCGGTGAACGAGCACCGCTCGCACGGCCGCCATCTCCGGGGTCGAAATCCTTGCTGGTCCTTGCGCCCTTGTCGGTCCAGCAGCCGAGAGCAAAGTCACCGCGAGAATCAGCGTACGGTACATGAGATGGGCCCGGGTTCAGGAGGTTGAAAGGCGGCTTCGTATCTGTCTGTCGTACGCACCCATAGGTCCGTTTGCACGATTGGTGTCGGAACCTGCTTTTGGGTACGAGGATGTTCCGCAATCACCTCTCGGGCCCCCACGGACGGGCTTGGGCGGCCAGCTCGACCGTACCACGAGGTCAAGATCGCTATCCGAACGCGGGGTGCCGCGCGCCCGTGATCCGATCATCACAACGCGCTGAACAGGGTGGAGCCTCAGCGCCGCAATCTGAATACCGAGCCGCTGCGCGACCAGTGAGTCAACAGCAGTTGGCTTCATCATTGAAGACCCTGACGACTCACGGCTGCCGCGGATGTGACGCGGCAGCCGTGACCTGAAGAGGTGTGCCGCTCTACTGTCTCGCCCCCGGACGCCGGGGCGCGTAGTAGAACTGCTCGAATCCGGTCTCCTGCACCTGGCTCACCCACCACTGGCCGCCGGGCCCACGGCGAAGCGTGTACCTCTCGTTGTGGTGGTACTCGCCGTGGACGACGTGGAGGAACGCCGTCGCCGTGGAATCCGCGATGGAGAGCGAATCGACTCGCGCGACGTCCCCCCAGCGAGGGCGGCGCGGGATCGTGTCCGCAGGGTCGGGCGCCGGAACCGCACACACGTCGTCCGTCCCTGTGAGCAGGCGCCGCAGCCGTGGCTCGATGGCGGCTGGGAAGTCCGCAGCACTTGGCAACGCGCGCTGCACGGAACACGCGTCGAACTTCGTGCTGTCCCGCATCCAGATGGATCGGTGAAGCATCACACCCCGGACGACGCCTGCCTGCGGGCTCGGACCGCTCACTTGTGCGGCGCCACGCAGGGGCGCCACCGCCGCGAGCAGGCCCACCACTACGTTCAGCGTACGATACATGTGTTCGGTCCTGGGTTCACGAGGTTGAACGGATAGTCCGAGTAGTAGTCCTGACCGCCGATCCAGGTCTCGCCGTTCGGGTGGTCGAATCCCATCAGGTGCCCGGTTTCGTGGAGGGCGGTGACGGCCACCCCATCCTTCATCGCGGTCGTATCCCCCGCCTCCGCCGCGTTAAGCGTCGTCGGGTCGATGTGGAAGTGGCCCTGCCAGGTCTCTCCGTAGTGCGAGGTGCTGTCGGTCGTGTCGTAGAGCCCGCGGAAGACCTGGCCGTTCGCCATAGCTTGCTCGAACCCGGCGAACAGCTCATCGCAGTGCCGACGCGCGATGGAGTCCGTGAACTGGTTCGCCGGCCGCTTGAAGCGGGCCAACGACTCCCGGATGATGGTGGAGTCTGCGGGGGTCAGCGGCACGTTGCACCGCGCGTCCAAATCCGCGTGGCAATCCTCCTGCGTCGGCGGCGCATCCCAGCTATCTCCCCCGCCGTACGAGTACGTGTCACCCTGCGACCCCCAGCCCCATTCCCCGCCTCCGGTCCAGCCGGTCGCACCGCCCTCATAGATCGGCATTGCGGTCGCCGTGATGGGCGGCAGGGGGTAGGTGGGCATCGGCCCCGTGTCGAAGCGGGGTCCGGTCGTCCCGCGGCGGTCGGCGACGTACAGGCGGCGCTCCTCCACCGGCGCGGGGATCGTCAGGGGGTCGAAGCGCGCGTGCTTCGCGAGCATCCGGACGAGGTTCCGGTACAGCCGCTGCGCCGCCGCCGGCGTGTTGGGGATCATGCAGTTGGCGGTCACGACCGGGTCCTTGCCGGACCGCTGGATGCGGAGGTGGAACGCCCGCTTCCTTTTGCCGTCCGTGGCCAGTTCGGAGGCAGGGAAGTGGAGGGCCACCGCCGAGTAGCGGTACGCGTGACCGGCCGTGGGACGAAGCTCGCTGGTGAAGCACATGAAGTCGCCCCCGCCACGGGCCGAAGATAGGCGGTCCGCTGCGCCGTCTGGGGCGGTGAGGGCAGACATGGTGAGATCCTGACACGCAGAAACAGCCAAGCTGAACAGCATGAGCGAAGCCGCGGATCGAGTTCTTCTCACGGGATTTCTCCGGTAAGTTGGGTAGAGGGTACGCGGCATACGCTACTCTTGGGAGCGCATGCAACGTAGCAGGATGTCTAGCGCGGGCAAGTGTAAAGGCTCTATACACGCGCTGTGATGCGCCATGGAGCCGGTATCGTTTCATGGCTCAGGCATCGTACCGTCTCCTTATCTGCTCCAGCGCCGTGGCCGATTGGCCGGCAGGGCCGGCCGGTTGTCGGGTGCATGCGGGACATATCCGGCGCTTCCCCCGTATGCGGCTGACTGCTCAACGTAAATGACCGAAACAGCGCGCGGAAAGAGGGCCGCACGAAGCGGCCACCCGTTCGGCAGGCCCCGTACCCCATGAGACAGATCGCGCACTCCCTATTCCGACCAAGGGCTTACATCCCCACGCCGGGCGAGTGGGGGCTCTGCCCCCCGAGCCCGGGATTCCCGATTTTTTTCTGCGGACCCACCGATGCGCCTTGATGGCGTGAACGTCCACGGTGGGAAACGCAGCGAGCCCCCGCTTGCTGCGGGGGCTCGCTGCATTCATGTGTGAGGGCACGCAGCAGGGGGCCACTCTCCCCGCTGCTGGCCGGACGTGCTCCTGGACGAAGTCGACCAAGCGCTGGAGAGGAGCGGGCACGCGTTTGTCCGATACGCAGATGACTGCAACGTATACGTGCGGTCGAGGCGGGCGAGCGAGCGGGTCCTGGAGCGTCTTCGGGCGCTCTACACGAGGCTCAGGCTCAAGGTCAACAAGGATAAGAGCGCAGTGGCGCGGGTGTGGGACCGCAAGTTCCTGGGCAACAGCTTCTGAGTCGCCAAGTCGCCAAACTGTTTCTTGTTCAGCGGCAGCCGCTCACGGAGCGCGGCCACCTGGGCAGGTTGAATCAAGGCCGTGTCCTGCACGTGCACGGACACCTCCGGAGCATACGAGGGGCGTGTATAGGGGTATGGTTTGAATTTGAGGCCCCTGTTCCACGAGGGTCAAGCCAGCCGCTTCACCGCGGAAAACTACCCCGTAGACACCAAAGGAGCGTAACGAGCCGTTGTTATGCGGTCCGGAATAATCGAACGTCCGGTAGAGAGTAGACCCTAGACACGAAAAGAGCGGCCGGACGGGCGAGCGGGAGTTAACTTGCGTCGCGGCGGGGAATCACCCGCACCGCGCCAAGTCTCCCACACGTGAGGGTAGCTCGATGAAAATCCGCCTTGCTATGCTGGCCGCCATGCTCGTCCTCACCCTGACTGCCACCGCTTGCACAACGAGCAATCCGGTCGCTCCGACCGCACCCGAAGCGCCGCGGATGGACAATGGGAGCTGGATGGGTAGCGGGTCCTGACAAGCAACGCCAGGCGCCGCGCGGTAGCTGCACCCTACGCAGCTACCGCGCGGAGGTGTTGCAGGGCCGTGAGAAGGTCCAGTTCCACACCCGGCAAGTTCGCTTGCGCGGTCGGCATCGTTGAGTTCGTGGGGGCACTGTCTTCCTTCTCAAGAGCACTCACGAACGCCTCGGCCTCCAAACTTGTATGACCTTCTCCTCGTTCACGAGCAAACTCTAGCGCTCTCGATGCTGAGTAGATTGCCCGGCGGGTATCCCCCATTGCCGCAGCTCCGCGGGCCAGGTCAAGCAGGACGACTGCGGCGACAGGCGTAACGGTTCGGGCGAGTACGAGAGCCCACATCTGTATCCAGGCCTCTTCGTAGGTGGCAAAGTCGCGAGCTCCGCCGGCTGCCAGACCAACCGTTGCCCAAACCAGTGCTCGATCAACGGGGGTGGTGAAATGGTGAAGTGTCTCTAAAGCTACCGGAAGCGCACGGTCGTAATCCCCAAGGACTGCCAGTTTGTGCGATAAATCACGCGCAAGTCGCTTCAAGCATGGCGACTCAGGAGTATACGCTTTAAACGCCCGTGCCGCGTAGTTCTCAGCTAGTTCAACATTCCCCGCGTCCATCTCCAAGACGAACAGATTGTGAAACGCTTCACCCATCATGTCGGGCAAGCCTTTAGATTTTGCCAGATTGATGCAGCGTTTCTGGTAACGTCGCGCCCGCGGATAGTTGCCCTTTTGGTAGAAGAGAATCCCAAGGCCAGTGAGTGCCTTCGCCGCCTGCTGCCAGTCCTCGGACCTGCGTGCAATGTATAGTCCGTAGTCGAACCAACTTATCGAGCGAGGAAACTCGCCAAGCATTCGCACCAGGCGCGCGACACGGATGACCAACGCGGCTTCGTCTGGCGCAGCAAACGAGGCAACCAGCGCAAACTCCACTGCGCATCGCAGAAGACCACGGTTCTCAAACCAGATTGCCAATTCAGCGCAGGCGGTCCGAACCGCCTCAGCGGTGATGGTCGTCGGGCGTTCTGACAATCTGATGAGCACTGATAGATGCGGCTTCGCGGCTTCGTAGGTTTCGGTTTCCAGGCTTTCCATTTCGCGCCGTCGCTGGACACGGCTGCCCCGCCGGAAGAGGCCAGTTCGGTCCTGCGCCCGCGCCCACAGCTCGGCGTCCTGAAACGCCTGCCAGAACACGAGGCGGGCTGCTCCATTCTCGTCGTCTAGTAGGTCAGTTCCTGGGAGCTGAGGTGCATCGATCCGCTGGATGAGCGGCGGGGGAACCCGGAACACCCTCCGGGGGCGCCGACGCGGGTTTTGAGGCTTGGTCATGCGTTGATGCTCGTGATAGAGCGGAAGGGAGAATGAGTCAGGATGCCCAGCCGTGAGCGCTTAAGAACGATATGGCGTGAAACGAACCCGGGCAAGGACGCTGTCCAGTTCGGCTCTCCGTTTCGCCCTATGTCCCTAAAGTGGCGGTGCGCGCACGAAAAAACTACGTAGTTCCGTCCTCCAAAACAGGGATTTTTGTGCCCTAGACCGCTTTGTTGCTGTCCCTTCCACACTCCCAATCTGCCATTTACTTTCCGATCCAGAACGCTCCTTGGCTCGTCAGGGGCGAGTGGGGCATCCGGTGCTGAAGGTTCGGCTGCGACAGCCACGGTGACGTGGCCGAGGAGCTACGCCTGACGGACACACCAGGGCCGGGTGCTCTTTCCTCGTACACAGCGAAGTCGGCCGTAGCCCGAGGATTCCGAAATGGGTTTTGGTACTGAGCCGGAGTCACGCCGCTGGTCCATCCCTCCGGCACTACGTCACTCGGCATCCGAAAGCTTGGAGTCGAGCGACGTGCTCGCAGAGTCCCCTTCACCGATTGGAGTGGTTTTCTGGCTTTCCGTGCGGGACGTATCATTGTGGGCGCAGACCGAGCCCGGTGACCGGCCCCACCTCTTCGCGGACGGCGCGAGCTCAGCACGCCTCCGCTACATCACCGAAACTGTCGAGGACTCCGCCCTGGCCTCGTACCTCAGCATCATTGCCGCAATGGTGGGAGTTCCGGAGTCGGTCACCGCCTCCGGCATTGCGGTGGCGTGCTCGGACGCCGCGGGCTGGGCTGCGGCTCACGGTCTTCCCCGAACTGCGCTCGCCTTCCACCAAGCTGCCGCTCTGGTCGATCCCAGCGAACCCTCCGCACCCCTGCAGGCTGGGTTGAGCGCGGCGGCGGTGGGAGACCTGCAACGCGCAGAGACGTGGCTGAGGCATGCGATAGGGGTCGCCCGGCGCGCCCGCGAGCGCACCGTCTATGCGCTCGCGGCCGCCTCGCTCTCGCGGATCTTGCTGGAAGCCAAGCGTGGCGAGGATGCAGAACTGCAGGCGTACAAGGGCTTGCGAGCTGCGCGTCGCGCCGCGTGCGGGGAAGCCCGCGGTGAAGCCCTCTACGTGCTGTTTCGTCGCGCGCGTGATGACGGGCGCGACAGTGAGGCGGACCGGCTTGCCGCCGCCGCCGCCCGAGTGCTCGGCCGCCTGCGCCACCACCTCCTGCCGTTTCTGCTGATCGACGTTGCGCGCTCGCTCCTCGACCGCGAGGAAGCGACCCGTGCGTATGCGATTCTGACGTCGATGCCAACCTTGCCGCAGGACCATTTCCTCGTCGCCGCAAAGTGGGCACTCAGATGCCGATTATTCGCCGTGACGGGGGATCGTGAAAAGTTCGCGGCGTGCTGGTCAACCGCGTGGGAAACGATCCGCCATCTACCTAAACATGCACCTTCAACCCTCGTGTTCGATGATCTAGTCTCGGCAGCGCTGCGGGCCGGGGACCGCAGAAGGCAGGACCGCATCACCCGCCTGCGCCAGGCGAGGGGTGGCGGGTGAAGCTGTTTTCTCGCGCGCGTGCGCGTCCAAGGTTCGCGCTGCCGAGTACCCGCGCGGCGTGGATCACGGCCGTTCGTGCGGACCCTAGGGAGGCCGACCTCGCGAACGAGGACGATCTCGATACGGAGCAGGCGCTGGCCACAGAACCTGGCGATCCACATTGGCGCCCGGACGATCCGACACGCTCCGTCATCGACGCCATCCGGGCCTCCATCCCCTCGCGGTCTCCGGATACGGGCCGACGGCTTGTCTGAGCCGCCGGCTGGAAGGCGCGAATCGGCGCCCCCGGATGATCCGGACTGGATCGACGATCTCGCGCGGATCGTCTACGAACTCGACCTAACGATCCGCAGCGAGGATCGGCATGCGCGGGTGGGGCTGCTGATCAAAGCGGTCGCCCGGCACTTTCGGGATATGGGAGATCCGGAACCACGATGGCTGACGTTGGCGCGTGAGCAACACGAGGCCGGCGCATTCAAGGAGGGCTGACCGGTTCGGGAAATGGCGGAGACCCTCGGTTCACCGGGCGCGCGATGAGCGAATCGCCCTCCTGGTGGCCGTGCTCACCGAACGATTCCGCGCGAAGGGAGAGCCCGAGCCGCCATCGCTCACGCGCGGTAGGGAGCTGGGCCACATGCCAGGAGAGCACGATGAACAGTCCTGAACCCACCGGGAAGGATCGGCGGCTCCTCTCGGCCTTGATCGACACACTCCCCAAGGGCGTGCCTCCGGATCAGCACCAGGAGGACATCGCGTCGATCCTGGAGTTCTTTGAGCGCCTTCACGAGGAGCACGGGGCGGCGTTCCCCGACTGGCTCGTCCTCGGCCGGCAGCTCTACCTCAGCAACCCCGAACTGGAACAGGAGCCCACGTGACCAAAGTTGAGGCGAACGATCTGGACCTTCTCACCGAGGACGAACTCGCCTCCGCCCTCTCGCTCCTCGCGCCGCCGGAGAACGCCCGCGCGACCGCGGCGGCAGTGGCGGCGATCCCGGCGGACGAGCGCCGCTTCTACCGCTGGGCCTACGAGGTCGTGCTCGCGGCATCCGGCGTCTCGGTGGAAATCGCACGGCGCAACCGGGAACACTACGGCAGCACGCCGGAGGAGCAGGCGCGGATGGCGACCGAGCAGCGGGTGTTCCGCTCCTGGCGGGTGGCGACGGCCGATGCGCCGATCACCGTCGCCTTCGCCCTGGAGGAGGTCGTGATCGACACACGCTGTCCAGGCATCGGCCTGGACCGGGCCTACTCGGTTCCCACGGCCTTACCGACGACAGGCCGTTGACTTCGGGATTCGTTCGGGTCAATTCTCGGCAGAATGTGCAGCATGTAGCGCCTGTCCCGCCCGTTTGGATCGCCCGCGCGATCCGCGGGCAACACTACCCGTCACCACCCCCGTTACCCCTATGGCTGCTCGCCTCCGCGCGCTCTTGCTGTTCGGTGGTTTGGTCCTGCTCGGCCTCGTCTCCTCCTCGCCCGCTGGGGCACAGGGCACGGAGGACCTAGGCGCTCCCACGATCTCCTTCACCCCCGCCTCCGGTGCCGTCAGCAGCACCGCGGAGGTTGCCGTCACGATCCACTGGTCGGACGATCAGGAGCTCCGGTCCTACACCCGGCGCATCTGGCTGAACGGGCAGGAGATCACAGGGTCGTTCAGCTACTCGGGCACGACCACGAGCGCCTCGTCCGAGGGCACCATCACCCTGCTGCAGGGGGTGACGAACACGCTGGAGGCCACGATCTGCGACGGCGCGTTCAACTGCGCGGTGGACCCGTATGCTTCGGCCTCCTACACCTTCGTGCCGCCGGCTCCGAGCGTGTCCGTCTCGCCGGACGGCGGGAGCGCGACCACCATAGGCGGCTCGCCCGAAGCGGCGCAGACGTTCACCGTCACCAATGGCGGCACGGCCGCGGAAACGTACGCGCTCAGCGTGAAGTGCGCGGGTACGACGATCAACTGCGTCGCACCCGCGCACGTGCTGGTCGCCGGAGGATCGAGCGAGTCGGTGGACGTGGCGTACGCCACCTCCATCACGGGCGGGCCGGGCCGTATCCAGCTCGTCGCAACCCGTCTCGGGAGCACCACGCCCACGGACACCGGCTGGGTGGACGTGACCGTTCCCGGAGTCCGCCGCTACACCGTCTCCGTCACCCCCGACGCGGGTACGGTACCGATCGGCACCGGTGCCTCGGCAACGCAGACCTTCAAGGTCGCAAACCTGGGCAACACCGGCGCGACGGGCGCCAGCTACAACCTGAGCGTGCAGTGCACCGGCGCCATCTCCTGCCCGAGCCCGGGCATCCCGGCGAGCCAGGCTTTGCCGGGCGGGCAGTGGCTGCCAATCAACGTCAGCTACACGGCGGCGGCGAGCGCAGGCACCGGCCGCATCCGCCTGCTGGCGGCTTCCACAGTTGCCGGGAGCGCGGCGGACAGCGGCTGGGTGAACCTCATCGTGCAGGGGGGCGGGGTGGTGGCCCCGCAGGTCAGCGTGGCGGAGCTGAACCCGCGCGGCACTCATGACCGCAGCGACTGCATGCGCATCTCGCTGGCCGTCGCGGAGAGCGAGTGCGGCGACCTAGTGATGGGGCACGGGCTCGCGTCGATCCGGGTGGTGAACAAGGTCCGCGCCCCGATGCTGCTCTACAGCAGTCAGACGGCGCACCCACGCCCGGTGGTGCGGGCCAACGTGACGCTGCCCGCCGGCTCGGCCGTGCCGTCGAGCGTCACCGCCACGTTGAAGGTGAACAACGCCGCGGTCGCGACCGCCACATGGCCGGGCTCCAGCTTCCCCGCTGGAAGCCCAAAGCGGGTGGCCCTGGGCTTCGACGCGCTCTCCGGCTACGCGACCGGACTCTATCCGTACAGCCTGGAGGTGAGCGCAACCTACGCGGGCGGCGTGGTGCAGTCGACGTCCGTCATCGACACGATGGCCATCGTGAACCGGGCCGCGAGCCCCTTTGGCGCGGGATGGTGGGTGGCCGGGATGGAGCAGGTGGTGCCGCTCTCCCCGAACCTCCTCTGGATCGGCGGCGACGGCAGCACGCGCCTGTACCGCCCCGCCGGCACGAACCGGTGGCTGGCAGACGATACCAACGGCACCGACGCCATCGTGCTGGTGGACGGCAGCTACTACGCGCGCCGGCTGATCGAGGGCGGCGAGATCCGCTTCACCACCGCGGGCTACGAGACCACGACCGTGAACCGCTTGGGGATGGTGACCACCTTCACCTGGGATTCCGGTCGGAACGTGCTGACGAATATCAGCCTGCCGAGCGGGACCGGGTTCACGCCCCCCTACAGCGGGTGGTCGTTCTCCTACGCCGCCGCGGGGCTGGTGGACTCTGTCAGCGTGGAAGGCGTGACGGCGGGCTCCAGGCGCACCGTGAAGGTGGGGCGCAACGGCGCGGGGGACGTGACCTCCTTGACCGATCCCGACAACCTGGCGGAAGGGCTCGCGTACACGGGCGCAGCGCACGTGGTGACGGGCACCACGCTCTACGGGCGGAGCGGCGCAGCCTCGTCGCAGACCGTGTTCGGATGGGACGGGGCCGGGCGAGTGACGAGCCTGCGGCAGTACGGCGGCGGGATGAGCAGCAACGCGCAGGACGTGGTGCTCTCGATCACCAACCCGGAGACGCGGGGATGGATGGGCACGCCTCCGCCGGACACGGCGCAGGCCTACGGCGTGGTGGATGGTCCGCGCACTGACGCGGCGGACGTGAGCTTCTTCTGGACCGGGCGCTACGGAGACCCGCGCCAGCTCCAGGACCCGCTCGGCAACCAGACCTACGTCTACCGCAGGGACGCGCGCTTCCCCGGCAGCGTGACGATGGTGGACGCGCCCGGCGGAGGCTCCACTCCGGGGCAGTACATCACGCGCGGGGTTTCGCTGGCCTACTTCGACGAGCTGGGCCGGCTCCTCCGCACCGAGGCACGCAACCCGCTCGGTGACGGCCGCAACCCCACCACGGACTACACCTACGGCGATCCCCGCTGGGCGTTCTCCCTCACTGCCACCAGCAGCCCCACGGGCCTCGTCGGCAGGAGCGGGTATGACGCGCTGGGCAACGTAGTCTGGCAGCAGGCCGGCAACGATCAGGCGCGGCGAGTCAGCTACTTCTACAATGCGCTGGGCCAGGTGGACAGCGTCTGGAGCGCGGCGGCGAAGGCTCGGGGGGAGCGCCCTCAGCGAATGGCGTACGACCCCGTGCTCCACAACCTGACGTCCACGACCAGCCCGCTCGGCCGTGTCGGCTCGTACACGGCCGACCGAATCGGCCGAGACACGATGGTGTCCAGCCCTATCGACCGGGCGCTCGGCCGCTACACGGTGCAGAGCACCGCGTACGACGTGGTGGGCCGCACCCTGAACTCCACGACCGCCGCGCTCGGCCAGAGCGTGACGGTGACGACGGCGTACGACGACGTCGGCCGCGTCGCGTCCACCACCCGCACCATGAGCCCCGATACGAACCAGATCGGGGCCATGACGATCACCTACCGGTACGACGCCCTGGGACGGACGATCCGGGAGATCGCGCCCGACAATCGCTCCGACAGCCTGGAGTACAATCCGGCCGGGCAAGTCATCACGGACGTGACCCGCCGGTCGAGCCAGCTCGGGCCGACGAACATCGTGATGACGTACGACGCCGCCGGGCATCTGCTGACGCGTGTCACGCCTTCGTTCGCGTACTCGGCCAGGCACCTCGCGGATTTCGGTCGGGCGTGGGACTTCCCCTACCAGCCGCTGAACCCCGACAACCCGTCGAGTCCGAACATCCTCTCGGGGGACACCGCGGTCTTCACCTACGACGGCGCCGGGAACGTCGTCACTGCCAACAACCACGACGCGCGGGTCACGCGCTCCTACCTCCCGGGTGGGGCGGTCGCCAGCGAGACGCAGGCGATCCGGACCTACACGGGCGCTGATTTCTCACAGCACGTCTACACGGTTGGCTATCGGTACGATCTGGAGGGTCGCCGGATCAGCCTCAAGCACCCGTCCAGTCTGCGACCGGCGGTGGGCCAGGACAGCGTCGCCTACGGGTACGAAGGCACCACGGGCTCCCTGGCATCCGTCACGGACCCGATGGGCAACGTCTTCGGCTTCCAGTACGACCTGGACGGGCGGCTCACCCAGCGCACGGTGCCCGGTGGGATCATCGAAGCAAACCGCTTCGACGCAGACAACCGGCTCCTCCGCCGCACCCTGGCTGGCACGGTCGCAGGCACGCTGTTCTACGACACGCTGACGTACGACGACCGCGACAAGGTGACGACCGCCGGCGGGACCGAGCCGGCCTCGGCCGTCTACACCGGTATGGGTGCGCTGGGGAAGTGGACCGATAAGACCGAGGACCACTTCGAGAACACCACGAAGGTGATCGACCCGCTGGGCAACCTGCAGTGGGAGGACCGGCGCTGGGTGAACGCAGACGCGGCGTATGGGAAGTTCCACACGCAGCAGTCGTACCGGTATGCACAGAGGACGGGGCGCCAGCTCAGCATGCAGGAGTACAGCACGCTGGACGGCAGCATCACGGACCAGGACTCCTGGGACTACGACGCGGCCGGCAACCGCGACTGGCACTCCGGCGCCCACCTGGGGTCGTCCAACTCGTACGGATCGCGGCTCATGCAGGAGCGCATGCAGTCGTACTACGGGGCCGACGACCGGCTGCGCGTCGTGGACCGGCAGCGGTGCCTGACCTCGGTGCTGACGACTTCCACGACGTCAGCAATGGTGATCTGCGGCCCGTGGGACGAGACGCTGGGGCAGGACCCGAGTGCCTTCGAGGAGTACCGCTACGATGCACTCGGCCGGCGCGTGCTCGTGCGGCGCAGGCTGTACGAGGTGAACGGCAACTGCACGACGACGTACCACACCTGCAACAACGCCATCGAGCGCTACGTCTACGACGGCGACCAGATCCTGTGGGAGATCCGCACGCCGACCGAGTTCACTGCGTCGGCTGGGCAACTGGAGAGCGACGGCGGCACCGGCGATTTCGGCGGTCGGGTGGGCTACACCCATGGCCCAGGCATGGATGCACCGCTGGACCTGATCCGCATCGGGCACGACGCGGGGGTGATGACGATCATCCCGCACGCCAACTGGCGGGGGATGTACGCGAAGGGCACGTTCGCCGACGGCACCACCACACAGGGCACGTTCAGCACGAACGAGATTCCCTGGCCGGGGCCGAACGCGGACGCCTGGCACAACCCTATCGCGCCGTCGCAGCCGAGCAACTGGTTCGGCAGCCTCATCCTGGACCAGCGGGATGCGAGCGGCCTCATGTACCGGCGCAACCGCCAGTACGATCCCGCGACAGGGCGGTTCACGCAGGAGGATCCGATCGGGATCGCGGGTGGGCTAAACCTCTACGGGTTCGGCGGCGGCGACGCGCTCAACTATTCGGATCCGTACGGGCTGTGCGTGGGGCCGCTCGCCTTTCTCGCGCCCCTGTGTGTGGAGGCGCTGGCAGCGCTAACCGAGGCCGGCCCCGCGATACTCGTCGGCGGGACGATCCTGATGGAGGCTGGCCTTCCCGGTGCGGAGCCGTCTCCGGCAGCGGGAATCGGGTATGCAGAGCGTGAGATCGCCCAAGGTATGCAGGCCGAGCGCGCAGCGCTGGCCGCGGCACGTCGACGCGCGGTACGTCAGGCATGGAGCCAGGAAGCGGAGATGGTTGAAAGGACCGGTGAGGGCACCCGGCGCTGGACGCGGGCCGAGCGTCAAGAGCTACTGGAGCGTGGACGGGTTGAAGGCATCCACGGGCACCACATCAACAGCGTGAAAGCGGCCCCACACCTTGCCGGGAATCCGAATAATATC